>JBKHDS010000050.1:0-9939 GCA_046541215.1 Nitriliruptoraceae bacterium | reverse complement strand
CCCGATCGGCTCGGCGAGCAGTACCGCTCCCCAGACCAGCGCGAGCACGGGCTGCAGCAGCAGCGCCACCGAGGTAGCAGCAGCAGGCAGGTGGTGGATCGAGGAGGTGAGCAGCAGCCAGCCGACCACCTGGGAGCCGAGCGCGAGCAGCAGCAGCCATCCGCTCGCCGGCCACCCGGCCGGTCCGAGCACCCCCTCCCAGGCCGCGGCAGCGCCCGTGACCACCACGATGCCGAGCGTCAGCGACCAGAGGATCTCCACCGCCGAGGTCACCGGCCCGGTCCCGCGTGCCAGGCGCAGGACCACGAGCGAGATGCCGTAGGTCACCCCCGCCGCCACCCCGAGCAGGACCCCGAGCGCCACGGAGCCGTCGGTGACGACCGGGCGTCCGACCGCGGCGAGCAGCCAGATCCCCGCGAGGACGACCGGCAGAGAGAGCCAGAACAACACCGGCGGTCGCTCTCGGAACAGCAGCACCCCGAGCAGCCCCACGACCACGACCTGCAGGTTCGGCAGGACCGTGCCGAGCCCGGCCCCGACGATCGCGATCGAGGCGTGCCACGCGACGAGGTCCAGCCCGAGGATCATCCCGGCCACGATCGCCAGCGGTCGGATCCAGCGACGCGCCGGGACACCACCACCCGGCACCGCCGCCGTCCGCGCGGCCCCCACCCGGAGCGTGACCAGCAGCGCGAGCACCGGCAGGGCGTAGGCGCCGCGCCAGAACGCCGACCGGGCCGCCTCGACGTCCGCGAGGCGTACCCACACCCCGGAGAAGGAGATCAGCACCGCGCCGAGCCAGGGCCGCACCGGCATCGGCAGGCGCAGGTGCTTGGGAGAGGGGACCATCGAGACCTCGAGCGGGAGCGGTGCGGGACGGCCGATCCGACCGGCGGCTGGGGTCGGCACTCCAGCGCACGGGGGTCGGCACGGGAAGCGGACCGGGGGCTGGCGCGCGGGCTGGGCGCGGCACGCGGGCCGCACATGGCACGTGGGCAGCACCTGACGCGCGGACCCGGCGCGGTAGGCGGGTACCGCGTTGCACGCGACCCGAGCGGGGCGCGCCTGACCGCACGGTAGCCGTCAGACGCCTAGCATCCTGCCCACCGCACTGGGGGCACCACGTGGGCCGCGATATCGACGAGACCCGGTTCAGCCGCGAGGACCGCCAGCGGTACCGGGAGAAGGTCAAGCGGGACCTGAAGGTGCTGCGTGAGCTGGTCGCCGCGGAGGCCTTCGAGACACACCGCAAGCTCATGGGCGTCGAGGTCGAGTTCTACGTCGTCGACGGACGCGGCGAGCCCACCATGCTGAACGCGGCGCTGCTGTCGCGCATCGAGTCGGAGGACTTCCAGACCGAGTTGGCGCAGTTCAACATCGAGTTCAACCTCGCCCCGCACAAGCTGGTCGGCACGGTGTTCCGCGAGATCGAGGAGGAGCTGCACACCTCCTTCGCCTTCGCCGACCGCCGGGCCGAGGAGCTCGAGGCGCACGTGGCGATGGTCGGGATCATCCCGACGCTCAAGGACCTGCACGTCACGATCCAGAACCTCTCCGCCAACCCCCGCTACCACCTCCTCAACGAGCAGATCCTCGAGGCCCGCGGCGAGGATCTCCAGGTGGAGATCGAGGGTGTGGAGCGGCTCAGCCTCGTCGCCTCCTCGATCGCGATGGAGGCGGCCGCGACCTCGGTCCAGCTCCACCTGCAGGTCAGCCCGGCCGGCTTCGCGGGGGCCTGGAACGCCGCCCAGGCGGTCGCGGCCGCCCAGGTCGCCGTCGGCGCCAACTCGCCGTTCCTGCTCGGCAAGGAGCTCATGCGCGAGACCCGCATCGCGCTGTTCGAGCAGACCATCGACACGCGCTCCGAGGAGCTGACCGCCCAGGGTGTGCGGCCACGGGTGTGGTTCGGCGAGCGGTGGATCGACTCGGTGCTGGACCTGTTCGACGAGAACGTGCGCTACTTCCCCGCGCTGCTGCCCGAGATGGACGGGGAGGAGCCCGAGGACGTGCTCGCCCGCGGCGACGTGCCGCACCTGCCGGAGCTGGTGCTGCACAACGGCACGATCTACCGGTGGAACCGGCCGATCTACGCCATCGCGCGCGGCAAGCCGCACCTCAGGGTCGAGAACCGGGTCCTCCCGGCCGGTCCGACCATGGTGGACACCGTCGCGAACGCCGCCTTCTACTACGGGCTCGTGAGGGCCGTGGCGGACCTCGACGAGCCGATCACCCGGCAGCTGTCCTTCAGTGCGGCGACGGAGAACTTCCGGGCGGCCTCGCGGCTGGGCATCGATTCGCAGCTGTACTGGCCCGGGGTGGGCGAGGTTCCCGCCAGCGAGCTCGTGCTGCGCGTGCTGCTCCCCCTCGCCCATCAGGGGCTGGACGCCTGGTTGGTCGATCCGCGCGACCGTGACCGCTACCTCGGCATCATCGAACAGCGGGCGCTGAAGCGCCGGACCGGGGCGAGCTGGCAGGTCGGGACCTTCCACCACCTGGTCGACGACCGGGACCTGGAGCGTGACGCCGCGCTGATCGAGATGACCCGCCGGTACCTCGAGCACATGCGCGCCAACGAGCCGGTGCACACCTGGCCCCTGCCGTGACGCAGCCGGAGCCTGCCGCCGGGGCGGACCGGTCACGGCATGCCGGACCTGACGGGTCACCGCGCGCCGGGGCGGACCGGTCACGGCACGCCGGGGCGGACGGCTCACCGCACGCCTGAGCGCGGCGCACGACGCCGGCCCGCTCAGCTCGCGACGGCGTCCCGCCCCGAGGCGTCGGCCGCATCGATCGCCGCGACGTCGAGGCCGGCGAACAGGTCCTCCTCCACCGGCTGGACGAGGACGTCGCTGCGCAGCACCGTGTACGCCTCGTAGGGGTAGTGGGCGCGCTCGAGCTCGCGCGGGACGGCGAACCAGAACCCCTCCGGGTCGATCTGGCTGACGTGGGCGAGCAGCGCGGCATCCCGGCGGGCGAAGTGGTCACCGCACCACACGCGCGCGTCCGGCGGCTGCTCGTCCCGGAACCGCTCGGGTCGGTCGGTGAGCCACTCGGTGTAGGGCGAGGACCCGTGGGCCTCGAGCATCGCCGCGTGCAGCGCCCGCAACCGCTCGGCGGGGAAGGTCGAGGCAGCGTAGACCTTGCGCACCCGCCACGGGGCGAGGTCGGCTCCGAGGTGACCGGCGAGGTCCGCGTCCGGATCCTCGGCGAGCTCGAGCGCGCGCATCGTGACGAGGTGGTTCATGATGTGGTCGGGGTGCGGGTAGCCACCGTCCTCGGGGTAGGTCACCACGACGTGGGGCCGCTCGCGGCGGACGATCGCGGCCAGCGCCGCGGACGGCTCGTCCAGCGGCACGCGCGAGAACGTCCCCTCCGGCACCTCGGCCGGATCCTCGTGGTAGCCCGAGTCTACGAACCCCAGCTCGTGGGTGCGGGTGAAGCCGATCGCAGCCACCGCGGCCGCGAGCTCGCCGGCCCGGGTCTCACGCATCCGCTCGGTCGGGATCTGCCCGGCACCCGGGTTCAGGACGTCGCCCGCGTCCCCTCCCGTGCAGGTCACGAGCACCACCTCGGCACCCTCGTCGACGTAGCGGGCAGCGGTCGCGGCCCCCTTGGAGGACTCATCGTCGGGGTGGGCGTGGACGTACAGCAGCCGGCGGGTCATCGGTCCTCCTCGTCTGCGGCGCGCTGCGCCCGGCGGGCGGCCAGGCGCTCCCCGACCTCGGAGGCGTCCAGGTCGGCGAGGTAGCCGGCGAGCAGCGCGGCGGCCTGCTCGACCGGCTCGGTGGGCCCGCTCAGGCGGATGATCATCGGGCGGCCCGGGTAGCTGCCCAGCTTCACCTCGGGGAAGCGGGTCATGACCTCGACGAAACCGAGGTTGAGCAGGCTCTCCGGGTAGTGGTGGGTGAGCTCGCGCACGTGCGGCCGCTCCCCCCGCCCCGCCACCAGGGCCGGGAGCACCGCGCCGTCCAGCAGTGCCGAGAACTCGCTCGGGATGCCCGGCAGGATCACGATGGCGGCGCCACCGGCGTCCAGGCCGCCGTCGACCTCGACCAGGACACCGGGCGCCCAGCCCTCGGGGCGGTGCAGCAGCCGGCTGCCCGCGGGCACGCGGGCCATGCGGCCGACGTGCCAGGCGAACTCGTCGGTGACCTCCACCCCGGCCTCCGCCGACCAGGCCAGCACCTCGGCGATGCGCTCCGACATGGTCGGGTCGTCGACGAGCGGGAGGCCGAGGCTGGCGGCGACGGCCTCGTAGGTGAGGTCGTCGGGGGTCGAGCCGATGCCGCCGGAGGTGATGATCAGCCGCGGTCGGGGGTGTTTCAGCTCGAGCGTGAGCGCCTCGTCGATCGCGGCGAGATCGTCGGCGACGGTGTGCACACCGGACAGCGGCACGCCGTGCTCACGCAGCCGCTGCGCGAGCAGCGGCGAGTTCGCGTCGGTCACGTACCCGGCCAGCAACTCATCGCCGACGACGACCATCGACGCCTCGAGCACGGACGCTCCCTCCTCGGGGGGGGTGGTGCCGGCCGGGACGCGGCCCGGTGGCCACCTGGACCCAACCGGCGCCGGCAGGGTAGCCACCGGGCGGGTGGTAGCGTCAGGCGTCGTGTTCCTCGACGCTGATGATGCCAAGACCGACGTGATCCTGGCCGGCGCGTTGGCGGTGCTCGGGCCGACGCTCCTGGGGTTCGTCACCCGGCTCCCGCTGCTGCCACGCTCGGGGGTCGGTGCCGTCGCGGTCGAGCTGCTCTCGCTGGCTGCGGTGACCCTGCTCGTCCCGCTGTGGTCGTCCCGGTACCGCGGGGACCGTGCTGCGGCCTTCGGGTTCAGCCCCGGCGGCGGCCACCTGCGGGTCGCCGGCACCACCGGGACCGGCACGGCCGCGCTGACGCTCGCGGCGCCGGCGGTCCTGCTCGGGGTGCTGCTCGCCGCCCTGCTGAGCTCGCAGGCGAGCGTCGTCGTCCTCGGCCGCGCCGGGCTCGCCCTGCGCACCGGCGACCCGGCGCTCAACCTGGTGGTCACCCTCGCGCAGGTGGCGGTGCTGAGCGCGGGAACGCTCGTGCTGACCGGCTTCCTCGGGGTCCGCGCCCGCGTCGGCTTCCCCCGCTCCCCCGAGCTGTCCCTGACCGAGCTGGTCCGCACGCTCGGGCTCGTCGCGACCGGGGTCGCGCTGCTGACCGGGGTGGTACGGATCGTGACCGGCGCCGACGTGCGGATCGTGGCGCTGAACCTCGTCGCGCTGGTCGCGGTGCTGCTGCTCGCCGACCGGCTCGTGCCCTACGGGATCGAGGTGCCCCGAACGAGCATCGCCGCTCCGCTCGTCGTGGTCGTCCTGATGCAGACCTTCGCGGCCGGGGGCCTGTTCGGCGGCGGGTTGCTGACCGGGCTGCACCGCGGGGCACTGGCGGCCGGGGTGGTCGTCGCGGTCACCTCGCTCGCGGCCACGCGGCGGGGGGTGATGGCGGCCATCCCCCTGGTGATCGCGGTGCACTGGTGGCCGACCTGCCTGTCCCCGTTGCCCGCCGCGGGCGGCCTGTGCTGACGGGACGACCCACCTCGACGTCAGCCACCCCGGCGCTGCCGTACCGTCACGGTCGTTGAGCTCGGGACCGAGGAGGCCCGCATGGCACGCATCCGGCGCTTCTCCAGCCGGGTCGACGCGGAGATGGCCGCGTCGATGCTGCTCGCGAACGGGATCGACGCGCGCGTGATGAACGACGACACCGGGGGGATGCACCCCAACCTCGCCTTCGGCCTCGGCACCAGCGAGGTCATCGTCCCGGACGAGCAGCTCGCGGAGGCCACGGCGCTGCTGGACGCGGCGCTCGGTGGCAGCCAGGTCGGTCCCGACGAGTCACCCGAAGGCGCGGGGCGGACCTGGCTCAGGATCGGCGCCGTGCTGCTCGTCGCCGGGATCGTGCTCGTGCTGCTGTCCAGCGAGCTGGAGCTGCGCTGGTTCTGACCGGTACGAGGCTGAAGGCCGGCGGCCCGCTCAGGCGTCGCCGAGCCCCCGCTCCCGCACCTCGTCCAGCAGTGCGCCGTCGTCGGGGACCGCCTCCAACCGCGCCAGCAGGCGGGGAAGCCCCTGCTCAGGCGGGAGCGTGGCGAGCGCACGCCGCAGCGCGGCGCTGCTAGCGAGGCGCGCCTCGTCGACCAGGCGCTCCTCGTGGCGGGTGCCCGTGGCCGCGACGTCGATCGCCGGCCAGATGCGCTGCTGGGCGAGCCCGACGTCGAGGTGGAGCTCCATCGTCGCGGTGTCGGTGAGCCCGTCGGCGATGACCTGGTCCATCCGCGAGGTCTCGGAGCGGACCACGGTGGCGAGCATCGTCAGGCTGCCGCCGTCCTCGATGGAGCGGGCGGCGGCGAACAGCCGCTTCGCCGGGGTGAGCGCCGCGGGGTCGACGCCACCGGGCAGCACCCGCCCGCTGGAGGGCACCACCACGTTGTAGGCCCGGACGAGACGGGTGAGCGAGTCGAGCAGGATGACGACGTGCTCCCCCCGCTCCACGAGCCGCTTGGCGCGCTCCACGACGAGCTCCGCGACCTGGGTGTGGTCCTCCGCGGGGCGGTCGAAGGTGGTGGCGATCACCTCGCCGGAGATGCTGCGCTCGAGTTCGGTGACCTCCTCGGGTCGCTCGTCGACGAGCAGGGCCAGGATGCGTGCCTGCTCGGTGGCCGCCTCGATCGCTCGCGCGAGCTCGACCAGCGCCGTCGTCTTGCCGGCCCGGGGCGGAGCGAGGAGCAGCCCGCGCTGGCCCAGCCCGATCGGCGCGAGCAGGTCGACCAGCCGGGGCAGCGGCCCGGTCGCGGCCTCGCCGAGGGGGATGCGCTCGGTCGGGTAGGCGGGCACGAGGTCGTCGAAGACGGGCCGGCGGGGAGCACTGGGGTCGGGGTGGAAGTCCTCGCCCTCGATGCGCTCGACCCGGGCCAGCGCCGGGAACTTGTCGCTGTTGCGGTTGCGCCGGATCGGGCCGGCGATGAGGTCCCCGCGGCGCAGGTCGAAGCGCCGCACGAAGGACTGCGACACGTACACGTCCTGCGGCCCGGCGAGGTAGCCGGTGCAGCGCAGGAAGCCGTACCCCTCCGGGAGGAGGTCGAGGACCCCCTCGCGCACCTCGGCGTCGTCGTTGCCGTGCCGCCCGCCCTGGCGCTCACGCTCCCCGCCACGGTCCGGGGAGCCGTCGCCCGACCGGCCGGCCGCACGCTCCCGACCGTCGTCGCCGGCGCCGTCGCGCGCGCGCACACCCTCCCGGTCCCGCTCGGGGGCGCCGTTGGGCTCCCGATCCGGGGTCCCGTTGCCGTCCTGGCGGCCCTCGCGACCGTTGGCGCCGTGGCGGCTGTTGCGATCCCGGTCCTGGCCGCGCTGGCGGCCGCGAGGCCGCGCCCGACCGGTCATCTGACGCTCCGGTCCGCGGTCCTCCTCGTCCGCCGCACGCTCGCTGGGCCGATCACCGGCGTCCTCCTCCGCCGCAGCGTCATCCGGCGGTGAGCCGGCGTCCTCCCCGGCCGCCGCGATCCGGGCGATCAGGTCCGCCTTCTTGAGCCGCTGGTGACCCTTGAGGCCCAGGGCGGCTGCGATCTCACGCAGCTGGGCGACGGACTTGCTCTCGAGCACGCTGCGGTCCATGTCCTGCTCCGCATCAGGTGGCGCCCGCCAGCGGCGGACGCACCGATCGAGGTGGTGGGGGGGCGACAGCCCCGGCGGCAAGCGGTGCGGTCGTGTCACGGGTCCGAGCGACCGGGCCACGACCGACGACGACGGCACGCGGTGCGGCGCCGCGGCAGGTGATCATAGTCGGCGTCGGGGGCACACCGCACAGTCGCGGACCCCGGCGAGCCCGCACCCGTCGTCCGGACAGCTGCGCGCACCGGACAGCTCCCAGGCGAGGGGCACCGCCTCGAAGCCGCGCGGTCCCGCCAGCGTCGCCAGGTGCTCGACCTCGGCCCCGGTCTGCAGGACCGCCGCGACGCTCGGTCCCGCGCCCGACAGCCAGGCCGGCACCCCCGCGGCCCGAAGCTCAGCGAGCACCGCCGCCGATGCGGGCATCGCCGCAGCCCGTGCCGGCTCGTGCAGCAGGTCACCGGACAGGCTGGCCACCGGCGGCCAGGCCCCTGTCAGGGCCCCGATGACGTGCCCGGCACGCGCCGCCTGCTCGGTGACCTCGGCGCGGTCCAGCCGGTCGGGCAGGAGGGCCCGAGCCTGCTCGGTGGACTGCCGCTCGGCCGGCACGAGCGCGACCGGACGCAGAGCCGCCGTGGGGTTGCGCCGACGGACGACGAGGCGACCGTCGTCAGCGCGCGCGCAGGCCACGAGTCCCCCGAGCACCGCCGGCGCGACGTTGTCCGGGTGGCCCTCGATCGCGGTGGCTACCTCGACGACCTCCAGATCACCGACCCGCTCGGCGGTCAACTCCCGCGCGAGGGTCAGGCCGGCGACGATGGCGGCGGAGGAGGACCCGAGCCCCCGCTCCAGCGGGATGGCGGTGCGGGCTTGCAGGCGGACGTCGGGGACGGCGACCCCGCGGTGGTCGCAGAAGGCGACGAAGGCGCGCCAGACGAGGTTGTCGTCACCCTGGGGCACCGCCGTCCCGTCCAGGACCCGGACCCGCTCCGCTTGGGCCGAAGCGGGGACGGAGCGGACGACGAGGTGGCGGTCGAGCGCCAGCCCGAAGGCGTCGAAACCGGCGCCGAGGTTGGCTGAGGTCGCGGGTACCTGGACGGTGTGGTGCCGAAGATCGGTGCCCGTCACAGGCTGGCTGGTGACCACGGTCGCTCCAGGCTCGCTCGGGGCCGCGACGGACGGCGCGGTCAGGGTAGCCAGCGACGGCACCCCGCCGATCCTGACCTCGGGCCCTCCGATCCCGCCGCCGGGCCTGCCGATCCCGGCACGCCGTCGTCGGGTCAGCCGGATGCGGCCAGGAGCCGGCGTGCCGCCGCCGCGATCTGGTCCTCCCCCACCAGGACCGCCGCGGCGGCCGGGCCCAGGGGCACGAAGCTGTCCTCGGCCCGAACATCGGCGATGGGACCGCGCCAGCCGGCCCGTCCCATCCCGGCCACGAGCGCATCGGCCACGCCCCCGCTGGCCCGGCACTCGTCCACGACGAGCACGGCGGCACAGGGGGCGACGGCGTCCAGGACGGCGGCGAGCGGGAGCGGCATGAGCCAGCGTAGATCGATGACCCGGCTGCTGACCCCGTCCGCGGCGAGCCGGCGCGCGACGCGGCGGGACATGCGGTGCCCGTTGCCGTAGGTGATCAGCGCCAGGTCGGTGCCGTCCCCGTGGACGCCGATCTGGCCAGGCAGCAGCAGCGTGTCCGGAGGCGGGACGGTGGCCAGCCACCCGCCGTCGCCCGGCTCGTGGAGGTCTCGCTCGTGGTAGAGCGCGATCGGTTCGACGAGGACCACCACCGAGCCGTCGGCCGAGGCCATGCTGATCGCGCCGCGCAGCAGCGCCGCGGCATCGTCGGGACGGCTCGGCACGGCGAGGTGGATGCCGGGGATCTCCCGGATCGCCGCGAGCGCCTGGTCGTTGTGGAAGTGCCCGCCGAACCCCTTCTGGTAGGCGAGACCGGCGATGCGCACCACCATCGGGGTCGTGAAGGCACCGTCGGAGAAGAAGCTCGTCGAGGCCGCCTCGCCGCGCAGCTGGTCGATGGCGTTGTGGAGGTACGCGAGGTACTGGATCTCCGGGATGGGGAGGAACCCGAGCAGCCCGGCCCCCTGGGCGAGCCCCAGGATCGAGGTCTCGTCGAGCAGGGTGTCGAACACCCGGCGTGGCCCGAAGCGGTCCCGGAGCCCTCCGGTGACGCCGTACACCCCGCCCTTGACCGCGACGTCCTCGCCGAAGACGAGCAGCTCCGGGCGGCGCAGCAGCTCGTCGTGCAGGGTGGCACGGATCGCGGCGGCGAGGGTGCGGTCCGGGGCGGCGGTGAGCAG
>JBKHDS010000049.1:0-10161 GCA_046541215.1 Nitriliruptoraceae bacterium | reverse complement strand
CGCAGGTCGTCCCCGAGGCGGTACAGGCGTCGGTGACCGTCCGGGTCGGCCACCTCGAGGTGGACCGGGACCACCCCGGCGTGGTTGGCGAGCACCTCCTTGAGGCGCCGGATCGCGTCGGGCGTGCACTGCGCCGCCGCGAAGGAGACCACCACCGGCTCCCCGAGCGCCTCGGACAGGTCCGGGACCGACACCTTGTTCGCGGTCAGCTTCACCGACTCGTCGCGGACCTCGAGCCGGCCGGTGATCACGAGCACGGCATCCTCGATGAGGACCTCGTGGGCCGCCCGGTAGGTGCCCGGCCAGAACACCACCTCGACCTGCCCGGTGAGGTCCTCCAGGGTCGCGACGAGGTAGGTGTCGCCCTTGCGGGTGAACTTCTTCGTCAGGCCGGTGAGCACCCCGCCGACGACGACCGAGGCACCATCGTCACGCTCCCTCAGGCTCGCGCAGGACGCGTCGACGAGGCCCGCGAGCACCTTCTCCGTCCCGAACAGGGGGTGGTCGGAGACGTACAGGCCGAGCATCTCGCGCTCGTAGCGCAGCAGCTGCTGCTTGTCGTACTCGCTGGTCGCGATCGTCGGGGCTTCGTCGAGACCGAGCTCGGCCGCAGCGGGCGCGTCCCCGCCGAGACCGTCGAAGAGGGAGAACTGGCCCGCCGCCTCGGCCCGCTTGCGGGTGACGGCCGCATCCACGAGCTGCTCGTAGGCGGCGAGCAACCCCTTGCGGCTGTGGCCGAGCCCGGCGAAGGCTCCCGCCAGGATCAGGCTCTCGAGCGTCTTCTTGTTGAGCACGCTGGCGTCGACCTTGGCGCAGAAGTCGGCGAAGTCCGCGAAGCGGCCCTCGGCCTCGCGGGCGGCCACGATCGAGGCGACGATCCCCTCCCCGACCCCGCGGACCGCCGACAGGCCGAAGAGGATCTGCTCGCCCCGCGGGGTGAAGTCGCTGCCGGACTCGTTGATGTCCGGCGGCAGCACCGGGATGCCCATCCGGCGGCACTCGTTGAGGTAGAGGGGCTTGTTGTCCTTGTGGTTCTTGACGCTGGTGAGCAGCGCCGCCATGTACTCGACCGGGTAGTGGGTCTTCAGCCACGCCGTCTGGTAGCTGACCACGCCGTAGGCCACGGTGTGGGCCTTGTTGAAGCCGTACTCGGCGAACTTCTCGATCAGCCCCCACAGGTTGACCATGAACCGCTCGTCGTACCCGTTGGCGATGCCGCCCGAGATCAGCTTGTCCTTCTGCGCCTCCATGAGGTCGCGCTTCTTCTTGCCCACCGCCTTGCGCAGGGCGTCCGCCTCGGACATCGAGAAGCCCGACAGGTCGGTGGCGATCTTCATCACCTGTTCCTGGTAGACGATGACCCCGTAGGTCTCGCCCAGGATCGGCTCGAGGTCGGGGTGGTCGAAGCTGACCTGCTCGAGCCCGTTCTTGCGGTCGGCGAAGGCGTTGTGCATGTCCATGCCGAGCGGGCCCGGCCGGTACAGCGCGAGCAGCGCCGAGATGTCCTCGAACCGCGTCGGACGCAGCTTGCGGACCAGCGCCTGCATGCCGGTCGAGTCGAGCTGGAACACCCCGAGCGTGAACCCGGTGCTGAGCATCGCGTAGGTGTCGGGGTCGTCCATCTCCCCGAGCAGCGCCGGGTCGTCCATGTCGATCTCGCGACCCCGGTTGGCCGCCACGTGGCGCTCGGCGTCGGAGATCACGGTGAGGTTACGCAGCCCGAGGAAGTCCATCTTCAGCAGGCCGATGCTCTCGGCCGCGCCCATCTCGTACTGCGTGACGATCTCGCCGTTGTCGGTGCGCAGCAGCGGGAGGGTCTCGTGCAGGGGCTTGGCGCCGATCACGACCGCGGCCGCGTGGATGCCGTGCTGCCGCTTCAGTCCCTCGAGCTTCTCGGCGGTCTCGAGCACCTCCCGGTAGGTGGGGTCCTCGCGGGCGCTGCGCAGCTCGGCGGACTTCTCGTAGGCCTCGGCCAGCGGCGACTCCTTGCCCTGGACCGCGGGCGGCATCATCTTCGCGAGGTCGTCGCCGACCTTGAAGGGGTGGTCGAGCACCCGGGCCGCGTCACGGATCGCGGACTTCGCCTTGATCGTGCTGAAGGTCACGATCTGGGCCACGTGGTCCTCGCCGTACCGGCGAGCGGCGTAGCGGATCATCTCGCCGCGCCGCCGGTCGTCGAAGTCGATGTCGATGTCCGGCATCTGGATCCGGGCGGGGTTGAGGAAGCGCTCGAAGATCAGCCCGTGCCGGATCGGGTCGACGCGGGTGATGTCGGTGCAGTACGCCACCACCGAACCGCCGGCCGAGCCCCGCCCCGGCCCGACCCGGATGCCCTCGGAACGCGCGTAGGTGCACAGGTCGGCGACGATGAGGAAGTAGGCCGGGAAGCCCATCTGCTCGATCACCCCGAGCTCGTACTCGACGCGCTCGGCCACCGCGGTCGGGACCGGGTCGCCGTAGCGGGCCTTGGCGCCCTCCCACACCTTGCGGCGCAGGTACTCGGCCTCGCTCAGCCCGTCCGGGCAGGGGAACGCCGGCAGCAGGTCGAGGTCGAACTCGATCGCTGCGTCACAACGCTCGGCGATGTCGAGCGTGGCGTCGAGGGCGTCGGGGTAGGCCGCGAACTCGGATCGCATCTCGGCCGCGGTCTTGACGTAGAACTCCTCACCGTCGAAGCGGAACCGGTCGGGGTCGGAGATCCGGGACCCGGTCTGGATGCACAGCAGGGCATCGTGGGCCTGCGCGTCCTCAGCGCGGGTGTAGTGCGAGTCGTTGGCGATGACGGTCCGCAGCGACAGCTGCTTCGCGAGCTTCTCCAGCAGCGGCCAGGTGCGTCGCTGCTCGGCGATGCCGTGGTCCTGGAGCTCCACGAAGAAGCGTTCGGGCCCGTAGATGTCCTTGAGGTCGCTGAGCGTCTTCCGGGCGGCAACCTCGTCGCCCTTGAGCAGGTGCTGGTTGACCTCCGAGCCGAGACAGCCCGAGAGCACGATGATCCCGTCGCGGTGCTCGTGGAGGAGCTCCATGTCGACCCGCGGCTTGTACCAGGTGCCCTCGAGGTAGGCGCGGGTCGACAGCGCGACGAGGTTGCGGTACCCGACGTCGTCCTGGGCCAGGACGGTCAGGTGGTAGTAGCGCTGCCGCCCATCGGCCCCGCCCAGCCGCTGCTCGCGCCGGGAGCCGACCGCCTGGTACAGCTCCGAGCCGAGGATCGGCTTCACGCCCTCGCGCTGGGCCGCCCGGTAGAACTCCACCAGCCCGAACAGCACCCCGTGATCGGTGATGGCCACCGCCGGCTGCCCGTCGGCGTGGACGTGCCGCACCAGCTCGTCGATCCGCGACGCCCCGTCGAGCATGGAGTACTCGGTGTGGACGTGCAGGTGGGCGAAGCTCGAGCTCACGCGCTCCCCTCTCCTTCGGACCGGGCGGTCGGTGCACCGGCGTCGGTCGGCGGCGACCCCACCGGAGCGGGGGGCATGGCCCACCTGCTCGCATCAGCGGGGTCGACCGCAGGCGTGTGACGGGGAAGAACCACACGCCTGTCGTTCGTGGTCCGGACCGTAGCAGGAAGGCCCGAGCCGCTGGGTCGACCTGCGCGCTGGTCAGCGGTCCACGCGCAGCACGCTCGGCTCCGGCGGGGCGATGCCGGCGGCGTCCAACACGCCGACGAGGTCCTCCGGCAGCGGCTCGAGGAGCTCCAGCGGCTCGCCCGTGATGGGGTGCGCGAAGGCGAGCAGCCCCGCGTGCAGGACGGGACGACGGGCGCCGAGCGCACGATCGAGCTCCCGCGCGCTGCCGTAGAGCGGATCGCCTACGATCGGGTGCCCGAGCGCGGCCAGATGGACCCGGAGCTGGTGGGTGCGGCCGGTGCCGAGCTGGCAGGCGAGCAGGGACACCGCCCCGCGGTGCTCGGGCAGGTCCGGGGCCTGCCCGGCGGCGAGCGTCCGGTATCGGGTCTGTGCCGGTCGGCCGTCGGCGACCACCGCGAACCGGATCCGCTCCGCGGGGTCGCGGCCGATGGGCGCCTGGATGCGTCCGCGTCGGTTGGCTGGCGAGCCGGTGACCAGGGCGAGGTAGCGGCGGGTCACCTCGCGGGCCGCGAGCGCGGTGACGAGGCCCCGCTGCGCGGCGTCGGTGCACGCGACCACGAGCAGCCCGGAGGTGTCCCGGTCGAGCCGGTGGACGATGCCGGGCCGGCTCGGGTCGCTGCCTGATGACAGCGGCACTCCGGCGGCCCGCAGCGCGTCCACGAGCGTGCCGTCCGGGTTCCCGGCACCGGGGTGCACCACGAGCCCGGCCGGCTTGGCCAGCACCAGCAGGTGCTCGTCGCGGTAGCGAACCGGCGGGAGCGCGGGTGTCGGTGCCGACCGGGCCGCGGCTGCCGGCGCCACCGCGACCTCCTCGCCGGTGCGCAGCAGCCGAGCACGCGCCACGACCTGGCCGTCGACGGTCACCTCGCCCGCGTCGATCCGGGCGGCGGCGCGGCTGCGCGAGACCGCGAGCCTGCCGGCGAGCACCACGTCGAGACGCTGGCCATCCTCGTCGGTGGTGACGGTGAAACGGGTCACCCGCGGGGCTCGTCGCCGGTCGCGTCACGACGCTCCTCGGCGAGCACGACGAGCACGAGCAGCACGAACCCGACGGTGATCGAGCTGTCCGCGACGTTGAAGCGGGGGAAGCTGCCCCAGGCCACGAAGTCCACGACGTACCCGCTGCCGAAGGCCTCGCCGCCGGCGCGCAGGAGCCGGTCGAGGACGTTGCCGACCGCACCAGCAAGCAGCATCCCGTAGGCGATCGCTGCGGGCAACGAGGGCGCCTCGGGCAGCACCCTGAAGACCAGGACCAGCACCGCCACCGTCACGATCAGGAACAGCCAGTGCGGGGCGTCCAGGCCGAAGGCACCACCCGGGTTGTAGACGAGCTGCCAGCCGATGTGCTCGCCGAGCCAGGGCACGAACTCGCCCGGAACGAGCAGGTGCTCCACGAGTTGCTTGGTGAGCTGGTCCAGCAGGACGAGGCTCACCGCGACGATCAGCCCGACGGCGACCGCGTGGGGGTAGGCCGCAGGGTGCTGTTCGTCTGGTCCCGTCCGGGAGCTCGGCACGTCCGCCTCACACACGATGTCAGCGACCCGTCTCCTCGCGACGCTTGCAGGCCATGCACAGGGTCGCGTAGGGCAGCGCCTCGAGCCGCTCCGCCTCGATGTACTCCCCGCAGGACGCGCAGCGGCCGTAGGTGCCGGCCTCCATGCGGCGCAGGGCGTCGTCGATCTGTGTCAGCAGCCGGCGGGCGTGGTTGGACAGCGACTGTGCCGTCTCGCGCTCGAAGCTCGCGGACCCCGCGTCGGCGGGGTCGTCGTCGAAGCCCCCCTCGCGCCAGTTGTTCACGTCCGCTTCGGCGTCGAGCTCCACGACCTGCTCAAGCAGCTCGGCACGCTCGGCCACCAGCTCCTGCCGTCGGGCACGGAGCTGGCTCTCGGTCAGGGCACGTCGTCTCGTCATGGGATCGCGGAACCTAGCAGAGGGTGCCCGGGCGGTGACAGAGGTCCGCGTCCACCCGTAGACTGTCCGCTGGCCGCCACCTCGGCGGCCGAACGCGAGGACGAGGACGCGGCGCCCGCGGGCGCCCCACAACGAGCGAGCCGGGACGGTGTGAGCCGGCGGTGGGGTCCCGGTCGTCATCACCTCCGAGCGGCCACGACGAGAGCCGGTGCCCGTGCCGATCGACGGGCGCCGGTGCGTAGGCGTGGACGTCGTCCGCACGAGACGCGGGCCCCCGGCGTGAGCCGGTGTGGAGCACCGAAGCGGGCCGCAGGCGCGGTCAACGAGGGTGGGACCGCGGTCCCGCGTCCACGCGGTGATCGTCCCTCGCAGCAGGCCGACCGACACCCCCGGCCCGTGCCGGGGACGACCCACCCGCGAGGACCAGCCCCATGGCCGATGCCCCTGCCACCCCGCGCGAGCACCGCACCCCGACCGCCTGGCCGACCGTGCCGACGCGAGCCGACCTCCCCCGGCTCGAGACCGAGATGCTGGCGCTGTGGCGTGAGCGGGACGTGTTCGCCCGCAGCCTCGCCCAGCGTGAGGGCGGCCCGGTGTGGACCTTCTACGAGGGCCCGCCCACGGCCAACGGCATGCCGGGCACCCACCACGTCGAGGCCCGGGTGTTCAAGGACATCTTCCCGCGCTACCGCACGATGAAGGGGTTGTGGGTCCGGCGCAAGGGCGGCTGGGACTGTCACGGGCTGCCGGTGGAGCTCGAGGTGGAGCGGGAGCTCGGGCTGGACTCCAAGGCTGACATCGAGGCGTACGGCATCGAGGCCTTCAACGCCCGTTGCCGTGAGTCGGTGCTGCGCTACGTCGGCGCCTTCGAGGAGCTCACGACGCGCATCGGGTTCTGGATCGACACCGACGATGCCTACCGCACCATGGACACCGCCTACGTCGAGAGCCTGTGGTGGGCCCTGAAGGAGCTGTGGGAGCGCGATCTGATCTTCGAGGACCACCGCGTCGCGCCCTACTGCGGCCGGTGCGGGACGGCGCTGTCCGACGCCGAGGTGTCCCAGGGCTACCAGGAGGTCGACGATCCGAGCGTGTACGTACGCTTCCCCCTCCTCGACGGCCCGCTCGCCGAGCTCGGTGCGGCGCTGGTGGTCTGGACCACGACCCCGTGGACCCTGCCCTCCAACACCGGCTGCGCGGTCGGAGCGGACATCGTCTACGAGCTGGTGCGCACCTCCGCCTTCGGGGTGGAGGACGAGCTGCTGGTGCTGGCGGGCGAGCGGCGCGAGGCGGTGCTCGGTGAGGACGCCGAGGTGGTGCGCACCGTGGCGCTCACCGAGCTGGTGGGCGCCCGCTACCAGCGACCCTTCGACCAGGTCGCGGTGCCGGCAGGTGCGGCGGTGCACCGGATCGTCACCGCGGGGTTCGTCACGACCTCGGAGGGGTCGGGGATCGTGCACCTGGCCCCCGCCTTCGGCGCGGACGACATGGCGGTGGGCCGCGAGCACGGCTGGCCGGTCCTGAACCCGGTCGACGCGACCGGCAGCTTCACCGTCGCGCCCTGGGAGGGGACCTTCGTCAAGGACGCCGACGAGTGGCTGATCCACGACCTCGAGCAGCGAGGGTTGCTGCTCGCCCAGCGGACCTACACCCACACCTACCCGTTCTGCTGGCGGTGCAAGCGACCGCTCATCTACTGGGCCAAGCCCTCCTGGTACATCCGGACCACGGCCAAGCGCGACCAGCTGCTCGCGAACAACGCCGGTATCGACTGGCACCCGGAGCACATCCGTGACGGCCGGTTCGGCCGGTGGCTGGAGAACAACGTCGACTGGGCCCTGTCCCGGGACCGCTACTGGGGCACCCCGCTGCCCTTCTGGCGGTGCGGCGAGTGTGGCGAGGTGGCGGTCGTCGCCAGCCGCGCGGAGCTTGGCGCCAAGGCGGGGCGGGACCTGAGCGAGCTCGATCCGCACCGGCCCTACGTGGACGAGATCACGCTGCCGTGCGGCAGCTGCGGCGGCACGGCGCACCGGGTGCCCGAGGTCGCCGACGCATGGTTCGACTCCGGGGGGATGCCCTTCGCCCAGTGGGGCTACCCGCACACCGGCCAGGAGGAGTTCGCCCGGCACTACCCCGCCGACTACATCTGCGAGGCCATCGACCAGACCCGCGGGTGGTTCTACTCCCTGCTCGCCGAGTCCACCCTGCTGTTCGACGACAGCTCCTACCGCACCTGCGCCTGCCTCGGCCACATCGTGGACGAGGATGGGCGCAAGATGTCGAAGTCGGCCGGCAACGTGCTCGACCCCTGGGAGCTGATCGACGCCCACGGCGCGGACGCGCTGCGCTGGCTGATGTTCGCCGAGGGCAACCCGTGGGTGAACCGCCGGGTGAGCCACAACCTGCTGGAGGACGTGGTCCGGCGCTTCCTGCTCACGCTGTGGAACACCCACGTGTTCTTCACGACCTACGCCGCCATCGACGGCTTCGACCTCGAGCAGCCCGCGCCCTCGGTCGCCGACCGACCAGCGATCGACCGGTGGGTGCTGGCCGAGCTCGCGGCCCTGACCGACACCGTCGACGGTGCGCTGGACCGCTACGACGTCTCCACCTCGACCCGTGCCCTGGAGCGGTTCGTCGAGGACCTGTCGAACTGGTACGTGCGGCGCACCCGTCGACGTTTCTGGAAGGCCGTCCACGACGACCCGGCGGACAAGGCGGCTGCCTACCACACCCTCCACACCGCGCTGACGACCCTGGCGCAGCTGCTCGCTCCCTTCGTGCCCTTCCTGGCCGAGCGGCTGTGGCAGGACCTGGTGGTCACCCCGGCCCGCGCGGCGGGCCGCGAGCCGGCGCACGACTCGGTGCACCTCAGCGACTTCCCCGTCCCCGACCCCGCCTGGTGCGACGAGGGGCTGCGGCGCGCGATGGCGACCGCGCGGCGGGTCACCGAGCTCGGGCGGCAGGCCCGCAACGACTCCGGGGTAAAGGTCCGGCAGCCGCTCGCCCGGGCGCTCGTCCACGTGCCGGCCGGGGAGCGCGACGGTCTCGCGGCGCTCACGGACGAGATCGCCGAGGAGCTGAACGTCCACGACATCGTCCTCGCCGACGGCACCGGCGACCTCGTGGAGCGCTCCTGCAAGCCGAGCTTCCGCGCGCTCGGACCGGCGTTCCAGCAGCGCGCACCGCAGGTCGCCGCGGCGATCACCGGCCTGGACGCCGAAGGCGCGCAGGCCCTCGCCGCGGCCCTGGCTGCCGACGGACAGGCCCCGCTCGAGGTCGGGGACGGGACGGTCACCGTGACCTCCGAGATGGTCGAGGTGATCGAGCGGCCACGCACCGGGTGGGCGGTGGCCCGCGACGCCACGAGCTCCTTCGCGCTGGACACGGAGCTGACCCGCGCGCTCGAGGTCGAAGGGGCGGCGCGCGAGCTGGTCCGGGCGGTCAACGACCAGCGCAAGGCGGCCGGGCTGGAGCTGGCGGACCGCATCGAGCTGGTCGTCTCCGTCCAGCCGCCGGACCTCGACGCCGAGCTCGAGGCCGCGGGGCACTACGAGACGGTCGCGCGGGACGTGCTTGCGACCGCGATCCACCGCGCCCCGGTCACCGACGGCACCCGCGTCGAGCTCGGCGAGCTCGGCACGGCGCTCGTGGCGTTCAGGGCATGATCGCACGGCGCGTGGGGTCGGCGGCGCTGGCGGCGTTGCTGGTCACGGGCATGGTCGCGATCGTCCGCCAGCGCGCCGAGGCACGGGCGGTGAACCGCGGCATCCTGCCGCGGGCCAGTGCCGCCGCCCAGCTGCCCCCACGCCGCCCGCAGCCCCGCTGGGCGGAGCAGCTGTCGAGCTGGGTCCCGGCGCGACCGGCCACGTCCGCCGGGCGGGCCGTGGCGGCGGTGTGGAGCGGCCCGCTGACGTTGGTGGGGCTCACGCTGGGCCTGCTCGGCGGCGTCCGTCCGCGCTGGGACCCCGAGCTCGCGTGCTTCGTGGTCCGGGGCGTGCACGGGCCCTCGCGCGTGGCGCTCGGGGCGGTCGGGGCGAGCGCGAACACCGTCGGGCTCGTGGTGCTCAGCCCCGGGCCGGCTCCCGATCCCCTCCTGCTCGCCCACGAGGCGGTGCACGCCCGGCAGGCCGAGCGGCTCGGGCCGCTGCTGCTCCCGCTGTACGTCTTCCTGTCGGCGCGGTTCGGCTACCGCGACAACCCGCTCGAGCGTGCCGCCCGGCTCGGGGCACGCGGCGGGGTGGCCGCCTAGCGTTCCCAGATCGGGGGGTCAGGCTCCACGGGCGGGTCATCCCGCCGCTGCCAGGGATCGGGGACCGACGGGTCCTCGGTGTCCGAGGGATCCGGGACGAACGGCTCCTCGCTGGCCTCGCCCGCAGGCGGTTCCGACCCCGACGGATCGGGCTCGGGTTCGGCCGGACCCTCGCCGTCCGGCGCGGGGACCGGCTCGTCGGCGCCGCCGGCCTCACCCTGTCCCGTGTCCGCAGCCTCGGGGGACAGCCGCGCCAACGCCGCCTCGTAGGGCTCGGGGAGGGCGTCGAGCGCCGCGAGCTGCCCGGTCAGGTGGGCGCGCAGCTGCGCCCGGTGGGCGGCATCGAGGTCGCGCACCTCCACGAGACGGGCGCGCAGCTCAGCGGCCTCGCCGACCGCAGCCGCACGGATG
>JBKHDS010000048.1:0-10286 GCA_046541215.1 Nitriliruptoraceae bacterium | reverse complement strand
CAGCCGGCAGGAGTACGACGGGTGGCTGGCACATGCCGGGTTCCCCCGGACCCTCGAGGTACCCGTGGCTACCGACGGCCTCGGCGACACGAAGGTGCTGTTCGCGCTCCAGCGCTGAACCGGCCGGCACCTGCCGCCGGCGCGTGGCAGGCAGCGACGGTCGCCTCGAGCAGCCCGTGAGGCTCCGGGCACCTCACCCGGACGTTCGGCCGCGGCCGTCGGGCTGCGGGTGCGGGTCCGGTCTGGCAGGGTGCCACGATGCAGACGCCACCCACCGGTGACCGCATCACCCGCCCGGGCACACGCGGAGCCCCGTCCACGACCGCTTCTACGACCGCGCCACCTCGCCGCCGCGGCGGCAGGCGGATCGTGCTGCCGTTGCTCGCGCTGCTCGCGCTGCTCGCGGCGTGCGACGCGGCCGGTGAGGGCGGTGACGGTGAGGACGGTGACGGTGGCGGATCGGCCGAGGACGCCCCGACCGACGGCGCGACGGCCGACATCGAGCCGCGGTTCGTCGAGGACCCCGACTGCTTCGACGTCGACGCGGAGGGAGCCAGCGACCTCACCTGCGGCACCGTCGAGGTACCCCTCGACCACGACGCGCCCGACGAGGGGACCATCGAGCTAGCCGTCGTCGTCGACGGAGCGGCCGACACGGCGGGAGCCGGCGCGCCGCTGCTGGTGCTCGGCGGTGGCCCGGGCGAGGTGCTCGTCGAGCCGTACCTGACCACCCCCCAGCTGCGCGACGTCTTCGCCGCCGAGCGGACCACGATCGTGATCGACCAGCGTGGTGTGGGGTCCAGCGATCCGGCGCTGGAGTGCCCGGAGCTCGCGTCGCTGGAGGTCCAGGAGACCACAGCCGAGGACCTCGACGCCGCCCTGGCGTCGCTGGGTGAGTGTCGTGACCGCCTCGCCGACGACGGGGTCGATCTGGGCGCCTACCACCATCTGGCCAACGCCCGCGACATCGATCTCGTGCGTCGCGCGCTGGGCCACGACCAGCTCAACCTGCGTGGCACCTCCTACGGGACCCAGGTCGCGCTGCTCGCCGCCGAGCGGTTCCCCGACACGGTCCGCTCGGTGGTGTTGAGCTCCCCGGTCGACCCACGCGCCAACTGGGTGGAAGGCGTCCCGGCCGGGTTCGCCCGGTCGCTCGACCGCCTCACCGCGGCCTGCGCGGAGGTCGACGCCTGCACCGACCAGGTCGGGGACCTGCGCAGCGCGATCGAGGAGACCGTCCAGCGCCTGGACGAGCAGCCCGAAGAGGTCACGGTCGAGCCGCCCGGGGGCGGGACGAGCACCGTCGAGTACACCCCGTCACGGTTCCTCGCGGGCCTGTTCAACCTGTTCTACCAGGCCGAACTGACCGCACTGCTCCCCGCCGTCGTCGACCGGGCACAGGACGGTGACCTGGCGCCGCTGGCCACCATCGTTGCCACCCTCGAACAGCAACTCGAGGACGGCGTGAGCGTCGGGATGCAGCAGTCCATGCTGTGCACGGGCGAGGCAGCGCTCGCCGACCCAGAGCGAGCGCTGGACGGGGTCGACGACGACCTGGTCACCGATCACTGGTATCCGGCCACGACGCTGGGCGAGTCCGTCGGCGAGGTCTGCGACCGCTGGGACGTCGAACAGGTCTACGACCCGGCCGAGATCACCCTCGATGCCGAGGTGCCCACCCTGATCGTCACGGGCGGGCTCGACCACGTGACCCCACCGGAACTCGGTGAACGGTTGCATGAGACGCTCCCGGTCAGCCACCTGGTCGAGGTGGACTGGGCGGTCCATGCACCGCTGGAAGCCCTCTCCCTCGCCGGTCCCTGCGGCCAGCGCATCGTCACCGACTTCCTCGACGACCCCGGGGACGGACCCGACGCCGAGTGCGCCGCCGACTTCACGCTGCGACTGGGGACGCCGCTGCCCGCTGGTCTCGGCTGACCACCGCGTCGGGCGCCCGACAGCCGCTGGACCGGCCTACCGCCCCGGGGCGGCAGCCAACTACCTTCCGGGCGTCGAGGTGGCAGGAGGTCACGCGTGGGCGGGTACCGGATCGATCCGGGTGGGGACGTCACCGCAGAGATCCGGCGCATCGCACGCGACCAGGTGCGCCGGGCCCGCACCGACCTGGACGGACCCGATCCGCACGTCGCGGTCCACGAGGCCCGCCGGCGGTGCAAGAAGCTGCGGGCGCTGTTGCGGTTGGTCCGGGACGCCGCCCCGGAGCCGTACCGCACGGAGAACGCGGCCATCCGGGAGGCGGCCCGGCGGCTGGCCGGGCTGCGCGATGCCGCCGTCGTCGTCGACGCGTACGACGCGCTGGTGGAGCGCCACCGGGACCACCTGGACCCGGGCGTGGCCGCCGCGATCCGGGAGGGTCTGACCGCCGCCCGCCAGGATGCGGCTGACGCCGATCTCGCGGTGGCGCTGGCGGCGTTCCGTGCGGACCTGGATGCGCTGGACGGCCGCATCGACGACTGGGCGCTGGACGCGGCCGGCTTCGATGCCGTCGCGGGAGGCCTGCACCGCACCTACCGCAGCTGCCGCCGGCGGTTGGCCGACGCGCACGACGCAGGCACGACCGAGGCGCTGCACGAGTGGCGCAAGCAGGTCAAGTACCACCGCCACCACCTCGACCTGCTGCGCCGCATCTGGCCGCGGGTGCTGGACCCGCACCGACGCGCGCTCGACGAGCTCGGGAACCTGCTCGGTGACGATCATGACCTCGCGGTGCTGCACGCGCGGATGGCCGCCGATCCCGACCGTCACGGTGGACACGCCGCGGTCGAGGCGGTCGTGGCGCTGCTCGGGGTACGCCGCGCCGAGCTGCAGCACGCCGCGTGGCTGCTCGGGCGCCGGTGCACGACGGAGACGCCCGAGGCGCTGGTCGGGCGGCTGCGTGGCTACTGGGACGTCGCGGTCGATGCGCGCCGCGTCATCACCGTAGGGGCCCGCCAACCCGCTCCCGTCTGAGGGACCGACGCGGATCGCGGAAGCCGCGATCCTGGTGCCTCGAGCGGTTCAGTCGCCCCCGCCGTCCGAGCTCGCGTCGGATCCGTCGATCGTGAGCTCCTCGGTGACCATGTGGTCCAGGATGCGCTTGTCGCGTTCGTAGTCGGTGTCGCCGACCGACGACGTCGTCGCGACGAGGATCTCACCGTCGAGATCGATGCTCCAGGTGTAGGAGCGTTCGCCTTCGGGGGTCAGCGCCTGCCCGGTGGATCGGTACTCCAGGACCCGCGCCGCGCGGCCGTCGATCGTCGTCTCCCGCTGCTCGAGGATCTCGTTGAGGTTGTCGTCCGGATCCCGGTCGTCGAACTCGACCTCGTCGACGTACATCGACACGGCGTAGTCGAGGTCCCGGTCGCGCGGCTGCTCCGGTACGTCGATCTCGCCCGGATGGAAGATCTCGCACGGCCCCAGCAGCCCGTCGGTGCTGTTCGTGTTCCAGTCCTCCGGGTAGCCGACGGTGTAGCGGTCGGCCACGCACTCGGTGAAGGCGAGGTCGTCGGGGGTGCCGTCCTCGCCCCGGGTGTCACCATCACCGTCATCGTCGGGGGTCGTCTCCTCCGGCGGCTCGTCGGGCTGCGGCTCGTCGGGCTCCGGCTCGTCGGGCTCCGGCTCGTCCGGCTCCGGCTCGTCCGGCTCCGGCTCGTCCGGCTCCGGCTCGTCGACCGACGGCGGCTCGGTCTCCTCCTCCGCCGACGGCCCGCAGGCAGCTAGCAGCAGTGCCGCGGCGGCGACGACGGTCGCCCGCCGGGGTCGGGCGCGAGGGCTCCACAGCGGATCCATCAGCATGCCGGTTCAACTCCCGGTCTGGGGTCGTTGTCTCGGGGTCGTGCTCCCGATACCCACCACTATCGCCCACCACCCGAGGCGTCAACCGAACGGGCCGGGGCGGATGGCCGAGAAGGCCCGCGGCCGGTGTCCGCACGGCCCGCGGAAGGCCGGTGGCGGCCCCTCCTCAGGCCCAGGCCAGGCACCGCGGGCCGCGGGGCGGGACCTCGGCTGGCGAGGCTGCGCGCCTCGAGGGTCAGCCTGCGCTCCTGCTCGGCCCAGCGTTCTCCGGCCTGGCCAGGGCGTTCACCGCCGCGGCGAACACACCCGGCAGCCGCGCGGCGGTCGGGACCAGTGCGCGCCGGACCGTCGGCCACCGGGTGGCGCCGAGCAGCGAGGCCGTCAGCATGCGGTACCGCCGCGTGATCGAGTGCCAGTCGCGTTCGTAGCGCTCAGGGTCGTGGTCCAGGATGGCGGCGACGGCCGCGCGCGCCTGCGCCACGGCCATCGCCACGCCTTCGCCGGTGAGCGCGTCGACGTACCCGCCGGCATCCCCGACGAGCAGGACCCGTCCGGCCACGCGGATCCGGGCGCGCTGCCGGAGCGGCCCGGCACCGAGCACCCCGCCGAGCGGTTCGGCGTCGCGCAGCCGGGACGCCACGCCCGGCAGGTGGGCCAGATGGTCGTCGAAGGAGCCTCGCTGCGAGGTCAGAAGGGCGACGCCGAGGAGGTCGTCGGCGACGGGGGTGAGGTACGCCTCGAGCGACCCGGCCCAGTGCACCTCGACGAAGGGTGTCCACGGGGCGAGGCGGTAGTGCCGTCGCAGGCCGTAGCGGCGCCGGGGCGCCGCTCGCCCCTCGAGCCCGAGCCGGCGGCGGATCGGGGAGTGCAGCCCGTCGGCGGCGACGACGTAGCGGAACCGCTGATCGTCCACCCGTACGCCATCGGCCTCGGGCCGGATCTCCCGTGCGGCCCGCTGCTCGAGCGTCACGCCGCAGGTCTCGGCGGCGGCCCGCATCGCGGCGTGCAGGGTGGTGCGGCGGACGCCGCGCCCAGGCCCCCAGCGGAAGGGCGCCTCGACCGCGTGCTGACCCGCCAGGTAGCGGATCCCGACGAGGGCGCGCCCGACCGGCGTGACCCCGATCCCGGCCAGCGCGCTGACCGCACCGGGCAGCAGCCCCTCCCCGCAGGCCTTGTCGATGTCGCCGGCGCGGCGGTCCCACACGGTCACCTCGAGGCCCCCACGGGCGGCGTAGAGCGCGCTGGCCAGCCCGGCCGGTCCGCCACCGACCACGAGCAGGTCCCTCATGGCGTCGCCTCGGCCGCCGGCGGCCCGGTCGCCTCCGGCACCGGCATCGTCTCCAAGGCCCGGTTCTCGACCCCGATCCGCACCGTCAGGAGCGCCGCGTTGCACAGGGTGAAGATGAGCGCGGTGATCCAGGCGGAGTGCACGAGCGGGAGGGCGAAGCCCTCGACGACCACGGCGAGGTAGTTGGGGTGCGACAGGTAGCGGTACGGGCCGCTCGTCACCCGCGGCGAGCCGGGCGTGACGATCACGCGGGTGCTCCAGTGGGTGCCGAGCGTCGTGATGCACCACCACCGCAGCGCCTGGGCGGCGACCACGAGTGCGAGCATCGTCCAGCCGAGCAGTGGAACGTACGCCGGCTGCCGCACCCACACCTCGACGAGCGCGCCGAGAAGCAGGCCGGTGTGCAGCACCACCATCACGACGTAGTGGCGCTGGCCCGACTCGACACCGCCCCGGGCGAAGCTCCACGCCGCGTTGCGCTGGGAGACCACCAGTTCGGCCACCCGCTCCAGGGCCACCGCGACGATGAGCAACGTGAACCAGATCATGCGGCACGCTCGGGTGCCCGCAGCAGGACGAGCTCGGAGCAGAAGCCGGGCCCCATGGCGAGCATCAGCCCGTAGGAGCCCGGTCTCGGCGGCCGTCGGTCGAGGGTGTCGGCCAGCACGTGCAGCACCGAGGCCGAGGACAGGTTGCCGATCCGGGCCAGGGAGTCCCAGGTCACCGACAGGGCCTCCCGGTCGAGGTGGAGGGCCTCGCGCAGGGCCTCGAGCACCTTCGGGCCCCCGGGGTGCGCGACGTACCACTCGATGTCGTCCCGCGTCAGGCCGGCATCGGCGAGGAACGCCTCGACGTCCTGTCCGACGTAGCGGTGCACGAGCGCCGGCACGCTGCTGTCGAGCACGATCCTGAACCCGGTCGAGCCGACGTCCCAACCCATCGCCCGCTCGGAGTCGGGGTAGAGCCGGCTGCGTGCGCCGAGGACATCGGGCTGCGGCACCTCGGGTGCGTCGTCCAGGTCGCGGGCCCGGTTCGCGCCGACGGCGACGACCGCGGCCGCACCGTCGCCGAACAGCCCGCTGGCGACGAGGTTCGCCATCGAGACGTCGTCGCGCTGCACGGTCAGCGAGCACAGCTCGACGGCCATGAGCACCGCCACCCCGTCGGGCCGGCCGCGCAGGTGGTCGTGCAGTCGTGCCACGCCCGCGGCGCCGGCGACGCAGCCCAGGCCGACCAGCGGCAGGCGGACCACGTCGGGGCGCATCCCGATCCGGGCGGCGACGCGGGCATCGAGGGAGGGGACGGCGAGGCCGGTGACCGTCGCCGAGATGATCAGATCGACGTCCTCGGGGGTGAGGCCGGCGGCCTTGAGCGCATCGGTGACGGCCGTGGCACCGAGCTCGACGCCGACGTCGATGAACCGGTCGTTGGCCTCGGTGAAGTCGGCCAACCCGCCGTACCGCTCCAACGGCAGCGCCAGGTGCCGGGTGCGGACGCCGGCGTTGGCGTGCAGGCGTCGCACGACCCGCTCGTCGACCGCCCCACCGAGCAGCGCCTGTGTGAAGGTCTCGGTGATCTCCGCCTGGGGGTAGCGGTGTTCGGGGAGGACCCCTCGGACGCTCACGATGCGCATGATTGCGGCTCCTCGGTGTCGGTGGAGGGCGGTGGTCGGCGCCGGTCGATGGGATCGCCGGGACGCTCGCGGAGCAGGCACGGACGCTGCCCGGTGCCCCCCGCGGCCGGGCCCGTCATGGGGCGACCGCCGCGAGCAGCGCGACGTCGACCAGGGCGATCGTGATCGCGGCGTAGAAGGGCGCCTTGCCGCTCCCGACCAGCGCGACCGCAGCGAGAGCGACGACGATCGCGAGCGCGGTCCACGCCCAGGCTGCCGGGGCTCCGGCGGGACCGAGGACCGCGACCGCCGAGGCGAGCACCAGCAACACCGTGGCGGCTGCGCGACTCCGGGCGGCGCCCAACCGGTGCGGCAGCCCGTGCACACCTGTGGCCGCGTCGTCCTCGAGGTCCTGCAGCGTGTTGAGGAGGTGCGCCGCGATCCCGAGCGCGGCCGCGGTGCCGACCATCCAACCCGGCGGCCACTGGGGTGGGCGGTCCGCGACGCTGACGACTGCGGGCAGGGAGCCGAACGCCACGGCGTACGGCAGCCACGACCACGCCGTGGACCTCAGGCGCAGGTTGTACAGGTGCCCGGAGGTGACCAGCAGCGCCAGGTGCGTCACCCCGCTCCGCCAGCCAGCGAGCAACGACAGCATGACGCACGCGAGAGCCGCGACGATGAGCCAGCGCAGCACCATCGACGGCACCAACTCGCCCTGCGCCAGCGGCTTGTCGGACCGCCCGACCACGCGGTCGCGATCGGCATCGAGCAGGTCGTTGCCCCAGCCGATGGTCAGCTGCCCGGTGAAGACGGCCGCGGTCACGACCACCGCCAGGGAGAGGGGCAGGTCCAGGGCGAGGGTCAACAGCGCCGCGATGGTCGTGACCGCCAGCGTCGGACCGAGGTGCGCGGCGCGCAGCAGCGGGAGGAGGGTCGCCCCACGGATCGCTGCTGCGCCCGACGTCACGGTGTCGTCCGCCTCCCGTCGGCACCCGCCGGAGCAGGCCGCGTCGCGAAGGCCAGGGCCTCGGCCGTCGAGCCGTTGCGCACGGTTGCTCCTGCCCCGAGGAAGGGCAGCAACGATAGAGGCGATCGGCCCCAGCGGGGTGACCGTTCGTACGTGCGAGGACGTGCGGGTCCATGCGAGCTTCAGACCCGTTCACCGAGCCGGCAGCCAACGCGACCGGATCCCGTCCTAGGGCGTCGCAACCCCGCACATCCCCTTGAACCGCAGCGGGCACCGGTGGTAGCGTCGTGCGTAGTGGTCTAGACCAAAGACCTCTCATCTCTACCGGTCGTCCGCCGCGATCGGCCCGGTCGGCTGGCGGCCAGTCGGAGGAGATCCGATGCAGGTCCTGAGCGCAGCACGGCTGCTGCTCGATGACGTCCTCGTCGACGACGGGTGGGTGTCGATCCTCGATGGCAGGATCCAGGCGGCCGGCACCGGTCCCCCACCCGCGGCACCGACCTCGCGACTCGCCGACGGGGTCCTGGCGCCGGGCCTGGTCGACGCCCAGTGCAACGGTGCCTTCGGCGTCGATCTCGTGGATGCCGACGACGCGGCGTGGGACCTGGTCCTGCGGTCGCTGCCGTCCACCGGGGTGACGGCGGTCGTGCCGACGTTCATCACCGCACCGATCCCGCGACTGGTCGACGCGCTCCGCCGTGCTGCTGCGCGGATCCAGGCAGCGGTCGAGGATCGTCCACCCGGGCGAGCCAGCGCGCTCGGCGTGCACGTCGAGGGTCCGTTCCTGAACGAGCGACGGCGCGGCGCGCACGACGCCGACCTGCTGCGGGACCCGGACGACGCAGCGATCGAGGCGCTCCTCGACGCCGGAGGTGACGCGCTGCTGTACGTGACCCTGGCCCCGGAACGCGACGGAGCGCTTGACGCCATCACCCGCTTCGTGCGCGCCGGGGTCCGTGTCGCCGTCGGCCACTCCGATGCGACCGACGACGTGGTCCGCGCCGCTGCCGACGCCGGTGCGACCCTCGTGACCCATCTCTACAACGCCCAGCGCCCCCTGGCCCACCGCGACCCCGGCGTGGTCGGCGCGGCCCTCACCGACCCACGCCTGACCGCGGGGGTGATCGTGGACCTCTACCACGTCGCCCCGACCGCCGTCCGGTTGGCCTTCGCCGCCGCGACCGGGCGGATCATGCTGGTGACCGACGCCATCGCCGCGCTGGGGATGCCGCCCGGCCGCTACGACCTCGGTGGGCGCACCACCGTGGTCCGCGACGGTCGACCCCCCGTACGCGAGGATGGGGTCCTGGCCGGCTCGGACCTGCGGCTCGACGAGGCGGTCGGCAACGCGGTGCGGTGCGGCATCGCGCCCGAGACCGCCCTCCTGGCGGCGACCCGGGTACCGGCCGACGCGCTGGGCCGTGACGACGTCGGCCGCATCACGCCCGGTGCTCGTGCCGACCTGGTGTGGCTCGGGCCCGACTGGCGGACCCGCCGGACCTGGATCGCCGGCGAGGCCGTCACCCCGCAGAGCGCGGACGGCTCGACCGGCACCCACCCCCTGCAGGGATCGCCATGACCTCGCAGATGGCGACCGAGATCGCCGTGCAACCCGACACGATCGCCGCGACGCTGGATGCGTTGCTGCCGCAGCGGCCGCGGTTGCGGCGGTTGGCGGCGGACCGTCCCCACGTCCTGCTCGTTGCCCGCGGGACCTCGGACAATGCCGCGGTCTACGGCCGCTACCTACTGGAGGCCCACAGCGGGCTCGGCGCCGCCCTGGCTGCTCCGAGCCTCGCGACCCACTACCGCGTGCACCGCGACCTGTCGGACACCACGGTGGTGTCGCTGTCCCAGTCCGGCAGCACCGAGGAGATCGTCCAGGCGCAGGCGTGGGCGTCCGCGTGCGGGGCCCGCACCGTGGCCGTGACGAACGTCGCCGAGAGCCCACTGGCGCTCGAGGCCGATCTGCCGCTGATCCTTGAGGCCGGTGAGGAACTCGCCGTCCCCGCCACCAAGTCCTACACCGCGCAGTTGGCGGCCATCGCCGTGATCGCCGACGCGCTCGGCCCCTCGACACGGTCCCTGGAGGCCGCCCTCGGTCGGGTACCCGCCGAGGTAGCCCGGCTGCTCGCCGACCGCGGTGGTGTCGACGACGCCATCGCGCTGCTCTCCAGCACCGAGCACACCCTGGTCAGCGGCCGTGGGATCGCCTTCGGCACGGCGCTGGAGGTGGCGCTGAAGCTCGAGGAGACGTGCCTCGAGCCGGTCCGCGGGCTGTCCTACGCCGACCTACGCCACGGGCCGATCGCGGTCGTCGATGCGGCCGCTGCGGCGATCCTGGTCGCAGCCGCCGACGGCCCCATGCTCGGCGGGATGACCGAGCTGGCCGAGGACGTCACCGCCCTGGGTGCCCGCACGATCGGCATCGGCGGCAACGCGCGCTTCGCCGCGAGCTGCGGGGTGTCGGTCGCCGGACCTGACCTGCCCGAGACGGTGGCGCCGCTCGGCCTGGTCGTCCCGGCGCAGCTGATCGTCGAGGGTCTCGCCCGGTCGCGCGGGCTGGATCCCGACGCGCCGCGGGGGCTGTCGAAGGTCACCCAGACCGACCCCTCGTCACC
>JBKHDS010000047.1:0-10316 GCA_046541215.1 Nitriliruptoraceae bacterium | reverse complement strand
TGACCAAGCCCTTCTCCACCCGGGAGCTGCTGGCGCGCATCAAGGCGATCCTGCGCCGGGCGCCGATGGTGGAGCCGATGGCCGAGGAGGGACCGGTCGAGGCGTCCGGCGTGCGGGTGGACCGCGTCCGGCACGAGGTCCAGGTCGATGGCCAGGTCGTGGATCTGCCCCCGAAGGAGTTCGATCTGCTGGCCTTCCTGGTCGAGCACGCCGGTCGGGTGCTGACCCGCGGGCAGCTCATCGATGAGGTGTGGGGCAGCGACTACGTCGGTGACACGAAGACGCTCGACGTGCACATCCGGCGGCTTCGGACCCGCGTCGAACGCGATCCGCACGCCCCGGAGCGCATCCAGACGGTGCGGGGCGTCGGCTACCGGTTCGCCGACCGGTGAGGTGGGAGCCCCTCCTGGCGCTGCTCGTGGTCGCCGCGGTGGCGGGCACGCTCGGGAGCCTGGCGCCCCCGGCGCTGGGGGTCATCGGCATCGTGGTCACCGTGCTCGCGGCGGCCGCTGCTCTGGAGGTGCAGGAGCGACGCCGGCTCGGGCGGCTGGCCAGGCAGGTTGTGCGCTTGCGGAACCAGGACCAGCCGGAACCGCTCCAGGTCCCCTCGACCCCGGCGTGGCGTGCGCTGGCCCGCAGCCTCACCGCGCTGGCGAGCGACGGTCGCCACCGCGATGAGGCAGCGGAGGGCGAGCAGCCGTGGCGCGTGGCACTGGTCGCCTCGCTCACCCAGCCGGCGCTGCTGTTCGACGAGGACGCGCGCCTGCGTGCCGCGAACGCACCGGCACGTGACCTGCTGCGCATCCCGATCGACGCCCTCGGCACGACCGTGCTGCAGGCCGTGGGCAGCCCCGCGATCGCCGACGCGGTCCGGCAGGCCCGTCAGCATGGCGGACCGGTCGGGCTCGATGTCGAGCACTCCGGCCGTGACCTCAGGGTCGCCGTCACCCTGGTCGGCGCGGAGACCCTCGTGATCCTCACCGATCGCACCCGGGAGCGCCGGGTCGAGGAGCTCCGCCGGAACTTCGTGGTGAACGCCTCGCACGAGCTCAAGACCCCGGTCACCTCGATCCAGACGCTGGCCGAGGCGCTCGCGGTGACCGTGCGGCGCGACCCCGATCGCACCCCCGGCCTGGTCGACCAGCTCGTGCTCGAGGCTGAGCGGCTGGCGCGGCTGCTCCACGACCTGCTGGATCTGCGCCGGCTGGAGGAGCGCGGACCGCTGGAGAGGGTCCCGGTCGACCTGGCCGAGCTCGCCCGCCGGGTCCTCGCCCAGCTCCTCTCCCGCGCCGAGGAGCTCGGCGTGGACCTCGAGCTCGACGCACCCGACCACGCACGGATCGTCGGCGTGCCCGGGGATCTCGAGCTGATCGTCGCCAACCTCGTCGGCAACGCCATCCAGTACAACCGGCCGGGTGGCGCCGTCCACGTCACGATCGCGCCGCGCGACGGGCACCAGGTGCTCACGGTGACCGACACCGGGATCGGCATCCCGCGCCAGGAGCTCCAGCGCATCTTCGAGCGGTTCTACCGCGTCGATCCGGCGCGGTCGCGGGGCTCGGGCGGGACCGGGCTCGGGCTGTCGATCGTGCGGCACGCGGTGGATCGCCACGGCGGCAGCATCCGCGTGGACAGCCTGCTCGGGGAGGGCTCCACCTTCACCGTCACGCTGCCGGTGGAGCCGCCGCGCTGACCGCGGGGATCGCGTGTGCCGCTAGCGTCCCCACCGTGAAGGTCTCAGCGACAGGTGGGCACCGAGGTGGAGGACCGGCACGAGGGCGCAGACGGCACGCCGCTGCCGCCGATCCCTCCGGGGTTGACGCGGGAGCGGGGCAAGACCCTGCGGGCGCCGCTGATCCTCGACCGGCTGGCGGCGAGCCTGCCCGACGCCTCCATCGCGCTGCGCTTCACGAACCGGTGGGAGCTGCTCGCCGCGACGATGCTGTCGGCCCAGTCCACCGATGTGAAGGTCAACGAGGTCACCGCGCTGCTGTTCCGGGAACTGGACGGTCCTGCGGCGGTCGCCGCCGCACCGCTGGAACGGCTCGAGGTGCTGCTGTCCTCGCTCGGCCTGTACCGCCAGAAGGCCCGCAACCTCAAGGCCACCGCGGCGCTGCTGTTGGAGCGGCACGGCGGGGAGGTCCCGGGCACGATGGCGGAGCTCGTGGCACTGCCGGGGGTGGCGCGCAAGACCGCCAACGTGGTCCTGTCCAACGGCTTCGGGCGCAACGAGGGCGTGGTGGTCGATACCCATGTGCTGCGTCTGTCCCGACGCCTGCGCTTCACCCGGCAGACGGACGCCGTGCGTGTCGAGCGGGACCTCGTCCGGCTGTTCCCCCGCGAGCGGTGGCTCGAGGTCTCCGACCTCTTGATCCACCACGGTCGGCGCACCTGCCTGGCGCGGGGCCCGCGCTGCCAGGCGTGCGTGATCGAGCCCTTGTGCCCGTCCTCCCAGGTCGCCGGCTGCACCGACAAGCGCTGAGGGCTGACCGGTGGCTCACGCCTGCCGGCGGCGGCGCAGGGCCCACAGGGTCGCCAGGAGCGCGAGCAGGCTCAGCCCGAGCGCGACGCCGAGCTGCAGGGTGTGCAGGGGCGGCGTGAGCGGGAGCGGCCCGGCGAGCGTCTCGAGCTCGGTCGCGCGCAGCGTGGTCCCGCCCGCATCGTGGGGATCCGCGCGGTACACCGTGCCCCGCACCAGCACCACGTCGCCGCGGAGCGCGGCCCGACCTGGCTGTTCGATCCGGTCCGCGAGGTCGCCCTCCAGCCAGACGGGCAGCCCGGTGTTGAACCCAGCACGCTCCCGGTGGCCGACCAGGGGCCCGGTCTCGAGCGCGTACGCGTCGTCGTTGAGCTGCACCCAGGCCCCTCCATCGCGACGGAGGACCTCCCCCACGACCTCGCCGACGTAGCTCACCTCGAGGCCGTCGAACCCGGAGGGACACCGGTAGACCTGGGTGGAGCTGACCCGCCCACCCGCGGGCAGCTCGGCCCGGAGACGTTCGATCGCCGCGTCCGAGAACCACCGGGCGCTGCCCTCGCCGGCGGGGGCGCCGTCCGGGAACCGTCGACAGCTCGGTTCCTCATCGAGCGCGAGCGGCGGGACCCCCTCGACGGCGTTGCCCGTGGGGTCGAGCTGTGGGTGGAGCAGCTCGAGCCACCAGGTGCCGGCGACGATGAGCGTGATCAGGAGGAGGCCGCCGACGAGGTACCAGCGGGTCGGCGCGCGACGGTGACGTGGGGTGGGGCCGTTCATGACCGGGCCCGCCCGCGCGCGAGGGAGAGCACGTAGCCGAGTAGGGCGAAGGCGGCGATGAACTCCAGCCGGCCGACCCACATCTGCAGGGCGTAGACGAGCACGAGCCCGTCCGGCAAGCCCGGGTTGACCACCCCGATCGAGATCCCGATGTTGGACCCGACCGAGACGGACTCGAAGATGGCCCGCGTGAGGTCGGCTTCGCCGTAGGCGAGTGCGACCACGGTGCCGAGCAGGTAGCTCGCGATGAACAGCAGCAGCACCCCCGTGGCCGCTCGTACGGTCTGGTCGCGGAGCACCTGTCGTCGGCCCGCGTGGTAGGTCGAGACGACCAGCGCGGCCTCGGGCAGCAGGAGCCGGCGGATGTCGTGCACGATGCCCTTGGTCGCCAGCCCGAGCCGGATCGCCTTGATGCCCCCCGCGGTCGAGGACGCCATACCCCCGATCGCCATCGCCCCCACCAGGGCTGCCGGCGCGAGCAGGCCCCACTCGTTGAGGTACGAGTCGCCCACGTTGACCTGGTGGCCGGTGCTCGAGGCGGCCGAGACGAGCGTGAACAGGCCCTTGCGGAGCAGCTCCTCGACCGAGTCGTAGGCACCGACCCGCACGAGGCCGATGCTGAGCAGGACGAAGAGCAGGGAGGTGGTCAGCGCGAGCGTGCGGGTCTCGAGGTGCCGCCAGACCTCACGGAGGTCCCCCCGCCACATCGCCAGGTGCAGGCCGAAGGAGAGGGTCCCGGCGACCATGACGAGACCGACGACCAGCTCCACCGTGGCCGAGTGGTAGTAGATCATCGAGGCCTGCATGACCGAGAACCCGCCGGTGGCGAAGGAGGAGAAGAACAGGTTCACGGCGTGGTAGACGGCCCGGCCGGGGCTGAACCCGGCCAGTAGCAGCGCGCCGACCAGCGCCAGGGTGAAGACCACGAACAGGGTCGAGGCCACCTGGAAGATGAACCGCGCGGTGTGGATGACGTTCGGCAGCACCCGCTCGTCGCGCGCCTCCGAGACGTAGAGGGTGGTGATGCGTGCCCCGCCGGCGGTGAACACCGACAGCACCACGATGATGATCCCGAGCCCGCCGGCGATCTGGAGCAGGTGCCGGTAGAGGTCCTCGGACAGCGGCGTGTGGTCGAGGTCGTGGATCACCGACATGCCGGTGGTGGTCAACCCTGACATCGCCTCGAAGAAGGCGTGCAGCGGGTCACTGAACCGCCCCGACAGGATCATCGGCACCGAGGCGAGGATGGGACCGACGAGCCAGGCCAGCGCGACGATGACCATCCCGTGGGCCCAGGACAGCGCACGACGGGTGGCGAGGAAGCCGTCCGAGAGCGCCCACAGCAGGACGCACACGGCGACACCGATCGCGAAGGAGGTCGCGGAGTTCCACTCCTGCACCCCGAGCGCCACCGCGAGCGGGACGAGCTGGAGGAGCCCGAGACCGAGGATGACCTTGCCGAGGTAGTACCCGATCAGACGCACGTCCGAGGCGTCGGGCCGCAGGATCGCGGTCACGCGAGCACCACCACCACGAGCCACGCGATCGCTGCTCCCGCGGCAAGGATGAGGACCGTGAGCAGCACCAACGAGGCGACGCCACGCGCTCGCTGCCGCCAGAACCCGTCCGTGGCCGGCCGTCTCATCGCTTGCGTCCGAGCAGCGCCGCGGTGACCCGTGCCTCGGTCTCGGGCGCGGTCAGCGCGACGACCTCGTCGCCCGGCAGCAACTGGGTCGCACCGTGGGGGATGATGGTCTCGTCGCCGCGGAAGACCGTGACGATGATGCACTCGGCGGGCAGGTCGAGCGCGACGATCGGTCGCGCTTCGGGCGCCGACGGACCCTCCGGGATGCGCAGCTCCACGAGCTGGACCCGACCCCCCTTCAGGCTCGTGAGGTGGATCAGCTCGCCGACGGAGAACTCCTTCTCGAGCAGCTCGGAGATCAGGGTGGTCGTGGAGACCGGCTCGATCCCGAGGACCTCGAAGATGGCGACGTTCTTGGGGGTGGTGACCCGGGAGATCGCGCGGCGCACCCCGAACTCGATCTTGGCGAGCTGGCAGGCCACGAGGTTGTCATCGTCCTCATGGGTGGTGGCCACGAAGACGTCCGCCCGGTCGACGTGCGCCTGCTCGAGGTAGCGCACGTCGCAGGCGTCCCCCTCGATGACCAGCACGTCGGTCTCGACCACGAGCTTCTCACAGCGCCCGGCGACGCGCTCGATCACGCTGACCTCGTGGCCCTTGTGGTACAGGTCCCGGGCGACGTGGCGACCGATCCGGCCGCCACCGACGATGACCACGTACATGGCTCAGGCCTCCCCGACGCGGTCGCGGTCGAAGGGGTTGCGGACCAGCTCGACGAGACGTCGTGCCGCGCTCGGCTTCCACGCCGCGGTGACGACGTCGTCGCGCTCGAGCCGGTCGGTCGCGTCCGGGATGAAGGTGCGGGGTCCGCGCCGAACGGCTGCCACGCGCAGCATCCCGTCGAGCTCGAACTCCTCCACCGTCATCGCGTGCCCGCCGGTGTCGATCTCCAGGTCGATCATCGCCACCTCGCTGTCGAAGAAGTGCACGTGCAGCGGGTAGCTGTCCTCCCGGAACTCGTTGAGGAACAGCTTGGCGATGACCCCCGTCGAGGACACGTAGCGCACCCCGAGCTTGCGGTAGACCTCCTCGCGCTCCGGGTCGAACAACCGCGCGATGGTGCGCTCCACGTCGTAGAGGTGGGTGGCGATCTCCACCGCCATGAGGTTCGCGTTGTCGGACCGGGTGACCGCGAGCAGCCCGTCGGCGCGTTCGATGCCAGCCTGCTCGAGCACGTCGCGGTCGGTGACGTCACCGACCTGGGTCTCGCCGTTGAACCCGGTGCCGAGCCGGTCGAAGGCCAGCGGGTCCTGGTCGATCACGACGACGTCGATGTCCGGATCTGCGGACAGCTGCTCAGCGATCTCCGCACCGAGCTGCCCGCACCCGCCGATGATGATGTGCACCTCGTCCTCGCCGCCCGGGCGGTCGACGTCGGCCCCTCCCGATCCTGACCCCGTCGTGGACGGTGGGGAGCGGGACAGCCTGCCCGGCACGGATGAGCCCGGTCACCTCGCGACCGGGCCCGGTCGCCAGTATGCCGTACCGGCCGGTCCGGCTCCAGCATGGACCGCTACCCTCGCCCCATGTTCCCGCACACGCTCCTGCTCGCCGCACCCCGGGGCTTCTGCGCCGGGGTGGACCGCGCCGTCCTGATCGTCGAGAAGGCCCTCGAGGCCTTCGGCGCGCCCGTCTACGTGCGCCACGAGATCGTCCACAACACCCACGTGGTCGAGTCGCTCCGGCGCAAGGGGGCGGTGTTCGTCGAGGACGAGACCGAGGTGCCCGAGGGTGCGGTCATCGTGTTCTCCGCCCACGGCTCGCCGCCGGAGGCCTTCGACAACTCCCGCCGGCTCGGGCACAACCTCATCGACGCGACCTGTCCGCTGGTGACGAAGGTCCACCAGGAGGCCCGCCGCTACGCCCGTGACGACCTCGACATCGTCATGATCGGCCACGCCGGGCACCAGGAGGTGATCGGGACCACTGGGCAGGCTCCGGAGCGGATCCGGCTCGTCGAGACGCCCGAGGACGTCGACGCGCTCGAGCTCGACGACGGTCGGCAGGTCACCTACATCACCCAGACCACCCTGTCGATGGACGAGACCGCGGAGGTCGTCGACCGGCTCAACCAGCGCTTCCCCGAGCTGAAGCAGCCCAAGAGCGACGACATCTGCTACGCGACGCAGAACCGGCAGGATGCGGTCAAGCAGTTGGCGACCCGGTGCGACCTCGTGCTCGTGGTCGGGTCCCAGACCTCCTCGAACTCCAAGCGGCTGGTCGAGGTCAGCGAGGACCGCGACGTCCCGGCCTACCTCATCGACGACGCCTCGGAGATCGACGAGTCCTGGCTCGACGGCGTCGGCACGGTGGGGCTCACCTCGGGGGCGTCCGCGCCCGAGGTGCTGGTCGAGGAGGTGATCGACTGGTTCCGCGCCCGGGGGCTCGAGACGGTCGACACCGTGCTCGTGGTCGACGAGGACGTCGAGTTCGCGATGCCGGCGAACCTCGCACGCAAGCTCGCCGAGCTGCGCGCCGGCTGAGACCGGCGAGCCGCCCCCCCGCGCGCGGCCTACCCGTCCGCGCGGCGAGCGCCCCCGGCGGTCTCGTAGGCCTCCCACAGCGGCGCCGCCAGCAGGTCGGTCTGCCAGGCGCGCAGCCCGGCCAGAGCGCACAGCTCCCGTCCCTCCCGCGGCCGTCCCGCGACCGCCCGCCACAGGACCTTCGAGGGACACAGCACCCCGGGTTCGAGGCCGAGCTCCGTGGCGATCTCGGCGCGGCACCGCCGCAGCGCGTCGAAGACGTCGCGCTCCTGTTCGGTGAAGCGGGCGCTGGGTGGCTTCGGCTGAGGCGGTCCCGCCAGCGCGGCTTCGAGGGCCTGGAACAGCGTTGGGGCGTGCTCACGCAGCAGGGCACGTCGGCGCGGGCTGCGACGGACCAGCTGCGCCTCGGTGCGTGGGGGGTTCTGCGCGAGGTCGCGCAGCACGTCATCGTGGACGAGCCGGTTCGGGGCGATGTCGTGGGTGCGGGCGAGCTCCTCGCGGGCCTCCCACAGCGCCTTGAGGACCGCGCGCTGGCCCGGGTCCAGCCGTCCCGAGCCCTTCACCCGGGTCCAGTCGCGGCCATCCTCGTGGGCGGCGGCGAGCGTGGTGGCGAGCTCCTCCTCGTACCACGTCCACCGGTCAGCGGCGTGGAGCCGCTCCGCCAGCTCAGCCCACAGCGCGGGTAGGTGGACCACGTCCCCCGCGGCGTAGGCGGCCATGGCGGCCGGCAGCGGCCGCTGCTCCCAGTCGGCCCGCTGGTAGGCCTCCTTGTCGGCGGTCAGCTCGATCCCGAGGACCTCGGCGAGCAGGTGGGAGAGGCCGGTCCGAAGGCCCAGCAGCGCGGCGGCGATCGCGGTGTCGGCGACACGGGCGGGCCGCACGCCGAGCGCGGCGAGCGGCTCGAGGTCGTTCTCGAGCGCGTGCAGGACGGCGAGGCGGTCGGTGTCGAGCAGCCGGTCGAGCGCGGGCAGCTCGGTCAGGACGACGGTGTCGAGGAGCACGCACCGCTCCTCGACCCCGACCTGGACGAGCGCTGCGCGGCGGAAGTAGCGGTCCGCGTCCGCACGCTCGACGTCCACGCCGACCACCTCGGCGTCGAGGTGGCGCAGCGCGTCCCGGACAGCCCCGGGGTCGTCCACGAAGGACAGCTGCGGCGCCACCGGGGTCGTCTCGGGTGCAGCCACGCGTCCGGTCCGGTTCGCTCGGGGACACCGCGAGGCTACTGCGCTCCACCGCCCGAGCTGCCGACCCGGGTCGACGGCTCGGGTGGGGCGCGGTCGTCGTCCTGCCCCGAGGGCACTGCTCTCAGCCACCCGACAGGAGCCGCCATGGCCGCTACGCCCCGCACCCTGCTCAGCGTCCACCCGCACCCGGACGACGAGGCGATCGCCTGCGGCGGGGTCCTCGCCCGTGCTGCCGCCCAGGGGGTGCGGACCGTGGTGGTCACCTGCACCGGCGGTGAGGAGGGCGAGAACCTCGCCGGCATCGACCTCGGCGCGACGCCGCTGGCCGAGCACCGCCGACGGGAGCTGGCGGCGGCGCTGGCCGAGCTCGGCGTGGACGCCCACCACTGGCTCGGGTACCGCGACAGCGGGATGGCCGGAAGCACCAGCAACGACCACCCGGACAGCTTCCACCGGGCGGACCTCGAGCAGGCCGCCACCCGCCTCGCCGCGATCGTGCGGGCCGAGCGGCCGGACGTGGTGGTCTCCGACGACCGCACCGGGACCTACGGCCACCCCGACCACGTCAAGGCCCATCACGTCACGGTCCGGGCCGTCGCGCTCGCCGCCGACCCGCAGGCGGCGGTCCCCGGCGAGGTGTGGCGGGTCGCCAAGCGCTACGTCCACACGATCGCGCGCAGTCAGCTGCTCGCGCTGCACCACCAGCTGCTCGCCGCCGGGTTGCCCTCCCCCTTCGGTGCGGAACCGATCGCCTCGGTCGATGACGTGCCCCTCGGGGTGCGCGACGAGGAGGTCACCACCCGGGTCGACGTGCGCCCGTGGCTCGCGCTGAAGCGGGCCGCGATGGCGGCCCACCGCAGCCAGATCGGCCCGGACTCCTTCTTCCTCAACACCCCGCGCGAGCTCGCGGAGGGCGCGTTCGGCACCGAGAGCTTCGTGCTCGAGGCGGGGGTGCCCGCAGGTGCAGACGGGCGGGAGGACGACCTGCTCGCCGGGCTGTGACCGTGACCGGGGACCGCCGGCGGCGCACTACCGTGCCCGCTCAGAGTCGAGAGGAGCCCGCCATGACCGCTGAGCAGACCCCGGCTCCGGCCGTGACGCCCGCGAGCTTCCGGGCCGCGCTCGGCAGCTTCCCCACGGGGGTCACGGTCATGACCGCCGTGGTGGACGGGGTCCCGCACGGGATGACCGCGAACGCCGTGTCCTCGGTGTCGCTCGAGCCGCCCATGGTGCTCGTGTGCGTCGACCGCACCGCCCACATGGCCAGCGTCGTCGAGCATGCGGGACGGTTCGCGCTGAGCATCCTCGCGGCGGACCAGGCCGCGCTCTCGACCCACTTCGCCGACCCCGCCCGCGGGCTCGGCCCGCACGAGTTCGACGGCGTCGAGGTCGTGACCGGCCGCCTCGGCGTGCCTCTCGTCGCCGGGGCGGTCGCCCACCTCGAGTGCGACGTGGACCGGGTCGTCCCGGCTGGCGACCACCTCGTCGTGCTCGGCGCCGTCCAGGCGCTGGACACCTCGACCCGCGCGCCGCTGGCCTACCTCAGAGGCCGGTACGGCACGGTCGAGCAGGCCCCGACCTTCGGCTGAGGAGCCCGCCGTGCACACCTCCCACTTCCACCTCGACACCGGCACCGACCGGGTCATCGACATCACCGACCGGTGCCGCGCCTTCGCGGCCGAGCAGGGCGGCGACGGGCTCCTGCACGTGTTCCTGCCCCACGCCACCGCTGGTCTCGCGCTGCTGGAGGT
>JBKHDS010000046.1:0-10454 GCA_046541215.1 Nitriliruptoraceae bacterium | reverse complement strand
TGGCCATGATCGACCTCGACCACTTCAAGGAGTTCAACGACCGCCACGGCCATGACGGCGGCGACGCCGCGCTCACCCGGATCGCCGAGGTGCTCCAGGCGACGGCACGCGAGAGCGATGTCGTCTGCCGGTACGGCGGCGAGGAGCTCGCGGTCGTGATGGTCGGATCCGACGCCGCGGACGCGGCAGCCGCTGCGGAACGGATGCGCCGGAGCATCGCTCACCTGTCCCACCCGGGCAACGGTCAGGCGGCACCCGCGCTGACCGCCTCCTTCGGTGTCGCCGCCGTGCCGGGCGATGCCACGTCGGTCGAGGACCTGATCGGTGCCGCCGACAGCGCCCTCTACGTGGCGAAACGAGCCGGGCGTGACCGGGTCGAACGCTCCAGCAGATCCGCAGGGAGCTGACGCGCCACCTCTCCCCCGCTGGGCCGGAGGTCGTGGCTCAGTCCAGAGTGACGAGGCCACGCCGGACCGCGATCAGCACGGCCTCCAGCTTCGATCGGGCTCCGAGCTTCGCGAGGATGCTCCGGACGTGGTTGCGGACCGTGTGCTGGGACAGGACGAGAGCCTCCGCCAGCTGTGCGGTCGTCCGCCCGCGGGCGAGGCCGGCCAGGACCTCACGCTCCCTGGCGGTCAGCGGGTCCAGCTCCCTGGCGCCGTTCGTAGCGAGGTGGTTGGCGAGCCGTTTCAGGTCCTCCGCGTCGAACGCTGCCTCCCCTCGGGCGACCCGTCGGACGGCATCGAGGAGGTGCTCGGCGGGCTCGGTCTTGGTGACGAACCCGGCGGCTCCGGCGTGGAACGCGGCCGCCAGGACGTCGACGGCGGTCGAGGCCGTGAGGATCAGCACCGAGACCTGTGGGCAGCGTTCCCGCAGCGCGGCGATCTCCGAGATGCCGTCACCATCCGGGAACCGGACGTCGAGGACCAGCACGTCGGGGCACTCCGCGGCCGGATCGAGGTCGGCGATCGTCTGGCGCAACTCGGCGATGGAGTGCAGGGCACCCGTCACCTCGATGTCGGCCTGCTGCGCGAGCACGTCGTGCAGGGCGTCGGCGACGACGAGGTGGTCATCCGCCAGCAGCACGCGCAGCGGAGCTTCGAGCTCTTCCACACTGCCAAGCAGCAACGCAGGCCCTCGATGTCTCGATGCCAAAGCGGGTACGGAGCCGTGACCCGTCCGGATGGGTCGGTCGGCAGGGCACGTTCGTGCCACCGAAAGATGACACGTCCACGTCTACTCCGCACGCCCACCACCTGCCAACATCCTCCTCGTGAACGATCAGGAACCACGACTGGGAGGACCTCGCTTGGAGGCGACCGCGACCCGCTCCACGCCCGCGCACCTGTCCCTGCCATCGACCCGTGTGGTCAGCGCACCAGCCCAGCGCCACCACCCGGCGTCGGCATCCGAGGAGGCACCGATCGGCGAGGAGCAGGAGCCCGACGCCTTCTCGATCTGGTCGCGCCGACAGTACGAGCAGTTGATGGAGCCGGTCTCTCGGATCCTGTCCACGTCGACGCACGTCGCGCTGGCGGAGCGGACCAACCTGAGCCGCAACGCCGTGCGTAGCACGCTGGAGGGCTCGACCTGGCCGCAGTTGCAGACCGTGCTGCGGCTGGCCTACGTCGCCGGCGTCGAGTGCTTCACGATGGCGGCCCAGGACCTGGTGCAGCACGGCCCACCGCTGCCCGCCTCCGAGCAGGCGCTGCTCGCCGCCTACCGCCGCCTCGGCGCCCAGGACCGCGCAGCGTGGTTGCGGACCATGGTCGACGCCGCGACACGACCGGCCGCCTGACGGCCACCTGACGGCCGCCCGCGGCGGGGCACCGGGGTGCGGCACCCGGGTGACCGGCCAACCCGCACTCTCGCCTCAGTCGGTCGTCGGCATCGGCAGCACGAACGAGACGCAGGTACCGACACCATCCGGGCCCGGTCGGATCGTGAGATGCCCTCCGATCGACTCCGCGCGGTTGCGCATGAGCCGGATGCCGAGGTGCCCGCTCTCGACCCGGGAGCCATCGAAGCCGGACCCGTCATCGATGACCTCCCCGAGGATCGCGTCCTCCTCCCGCCACAGACGGATCGCGACGTGCGCGGCCCTGGCGTGCCGTCTGGCGTTGCTCAGGGCCTCCTGCACGATCCGTTGCACCGCGACCACAACCTCCTCGGGCCACTCGTCGAGGTCGGCCTCGAGGTCGATCGCGACCTCGATCTCGTCGCCCTCGAAGAGCTGTCGCGCGTACTCACGCAGCGTCTCCTCCAGGCCATCAGCCAGCAGCGACGCCTGCGCGATCTCGAGCACCGTGAGCCGCAGCGACCGGGCCGTGGCCTCGAGGATGGAGCGCACGGACGCGGTCCGCTCGGCATCTCCGAGCTGCGAGAGGCGGAGCAGGGCTGCCGACACCAGCTGCAGGGCGTCGTCGTGGAGCTGCTCTGCGATCCGACGCCGCTCCTCCTCGACCGCCCAGGCGCTCTCTCGCAGCAGCTGCGCACGCTCCTGCTCGAGCCGTCGCCGGTCCGTGACGTCCAGCGCAGCGAACGCGATGCGGTGGGAGTTGCGGGGTCGGAAGAGGCTGGCCTCGAGCACGCGTCGCCCCAGGACGTCATGCATCAACTCGACATCGCCGAGCTCGATCGAGCCGTCCTCCGACGGCCCGAGCGAGCGTGGGTCGAACAGCGTGTCGGGCTGTCCGGCCACACGGGAGGGCTCGAGCGGCGCGTAGTGCCGGCCACGAGCGTTGGTCAGCACCTGCCGTACCGTCCGGCCATCACCGTCCGGCTCAGGATCCACGATCTGGAGCACCATGGGCGCGCGCTCCGCGACAGCGGCCCACAGGCGAGCCTCACGCGTCGCGAGGAACTCGGCGGTCACATCGTGGATCGTCCCGGTGATCCGGAGCCGCCCATCCTCGTCGTGGATCTCCCCGGTGGTGAACACCTCGCAGATCCGCTCGGTGCCACGAGCGGTGGTGAAGCGGAAACGCGTCGGACCGCCTGGCGGAGGGAACCAGCGACGGCCACCCCACCGTCGCGGGACATCCTCCTCATGGATGCACCCGAAGAACTCCTCGACGCTCAACTGCGGTCCCGGATGCTCGAGCAACGCGAAGGCTCCCGGGGAACCGGTCAGGACCTGCGCCTCGACATCGAGGTACCAGAGCCCGAACCCCGCCTGCACCTCGGCCTCGGCGTGGATCGTCCGCGTCTGCTCCAGCGACCGCTCGGCCCGCTGCGCCCGTCCCTCGCTCCGCGCCCGCGCTTCCTCGGCGATGATCTGGTCATGCAGGTCGTGGCTGAAGCCGAACCAGTGCAGCAGCGCACCGGAGCGTTCATCACGGATCGGCATCGCCCAGTTGCGCTGCCACCGGTACTCGCCATCGGCGCGCAGGAACCGGTAGGCGTGCTCGAACTCCCGACCCTCGGCCAGCGCACGGTTCCAGGAGCAGGCCAGCAGCTCCGCGTCGGCAGGATGCACCAGGGCGGACAGATCCTCGCCGGAGAAGACGTGCGAGGGATGGCCCGTGTACTCGACCCCGAAACGGTTGAGTCGGTACCTCTGGCCCTCGGGGTCAGCGACCCAGTAGAGGTAGGGCAGGCGGTCCATGAACCGCAGGACCTCGTCCGACACTCCCGGGATCGGATCCTGCCCCACCGGTGGCGGGTGCGCCTCGTCGACCGAAGCCGCACCCGCGTCCAGCCGGCCGGTGGATGCCGGCGACCGAGGGATCCCGGTGGCCATGGAACCTCCAACGCACGCATGCCAGACCCGGCATCGGGGCGCAGGAGCCGCGGGACACCGGCCTGTGGGGGAGCTGCCCCCACCGCGGGGGCTCGTCTCGAACCGTACCGGCCAGTGTCTAAGCGACCGCACTCGGTCTCGGTACCGGGGGCCGCTCGGCCTCCCCATCGACCGCCGGTGCCGCCGCGCGGCTCCCGCCCGTCGCGACCGACGCGTGCCTCGAGGCCGTGTCCTGCGCCTCGCGAAGGTCCTCGACCGAGCGTGGGGGCGAGAACAGGTACCCCTGGCCGACCGCGCAACCCCGCTCGAGCAGCCAGCTGAGCTGCCGATCGGTCTCGATGCCCTCGGCGACGACCGATAGCCCGAGCGCTTCCGCCAGCGCGAGGATCGAGCTGGCCACCGCCTCGGCGCGCACATCCTGCCCGAGGCACGCCACGAACGAGCGGTCGATCTTGAGCTCGTCCAGCGGGAACCTGCTGAGATGGTCCAGCGACGCATGTCCCGTGCCGAAGTCGTCCAGGGCGGTGCGCACCCCCAGACCCCGCAGCTCGCCGAGGACCTCCGCCGCGACGTCGATCTCGCCCATCAACGCCGACTCGGTCACCTCGACGCAGAGGTTCGCCGGATCGAGCCCGGCACGTTCGAGGATGTCCCGGACCCCGGCGACGAAGCCCGGCGCCGTCAACTGACGTGGCGAGACGTTGACCGACACGTAGCCCGAAGGGTCGAGGTAGCCGGTCGCGCGCCACCGCGTCGCCTGCCGGACGGCCTCGTGCAGGACCCAGTCGCCGAGGCCGAGGATGAGCCCGGACTCCTCGGCCAGCCCGATGAACCCTCCCGGGCCCAGTATCCCGAGTTCGGGATGGTGCCAGCGCACGAGCGCCTCGAGCGCGACCAGGCGTTGCTGGGAGAGATCGAACTGCGGTTGGTAGTGGAGGATCAGCTCGCCGCGCCCGGCCGCACCACGAAGATCGGTCTCGAGCCGCGCCCGGTGCATCGCCTCCACGCGGAGCGCCTCGTCATGCAGGACCACCTGCGCTCGCCCGTGCTCCTTCGCGCGGTGCAGTGCGATGTCGGCATCCCGAAGCAGGTGCTCCGCCGAGAGTGAGGGGCCGAGGCCGGTCGCCACACCGATGCTGACGGTCAGATCGAGCTGCCGACCCGGGACCGGGACCGGGACCTCGAAGGCGGCGAGCAGCCGGTGAGCCAACCGCACCGCCGCCGTGCGATCCGCACCCGAGTCCACCACGACCACGAACTCATCACCCCCGAACCGGCAGACCAGGTCGTGCTCGCCGGCGAGCCCACGCAGTCGCGAACCGACGGCGCACAGCACGGCGTCCCCCACCGTGTGACCGAACCGGTCGTTGATGACCTTGAAGCGGTCCACGTCGAGGAAGAGCAAGCCCGCACCGTGCCGGTCGCGGCGGAGGTCCTCCTCGACGCGCTGGAGCAGCAGGGTCCGGTTCGGCAGGCCCGTCAGCGGGTCGTGCCGTGCCTGCCAGGCCAGCTCCGCCTCCACCTGCTTGCTCGCGGTGATGTCGTCATGGATCACCAGCGCACCTGGCACCCCGTGCAGCGGCGAGGCCGTGAACCGGAACCACCGTTCGTCGCCCGGGACCTCGAGGCGGTACTCGGTCCGGAAGGGTTCGCGACGGCCGGCCAGCACCTCAGCGATGCCGTCGCGAACGCGGTCCGCCACGGTGGCGCGCCCCTCACCACCGAGCCGCTCCACCTCCGAGTGGTGCTTGCCCTCGCAGGACCTCACGCTGCCGATCTGGGTCGCGAACCGCCTCCAGCTCGCGTTCGTCCGCACGACCGTCCCCTCGCCGTCCAGCAGCACCGCGTGGGCGTTCATGGAGTCCAGGACGGAGGTGGCCAGACGCACCGTCGCCTCGAGCTGCTCGCGGTGCCTCACCTCCTCGGTCATGTCGACCACGGTGCCGACGAGGCGGACCGAGCCCTCGTGACCCCGCTCGAGCTCCCCGATCTCACGGACGTGGCGGATCTCCCCGTCCGGCCGGACGATCCGGTGACCGACGTCGCAGGTCCGCCCCGTCTCCAGCGTCGCCAGGACCTCCCCCCAGACCCGACGTCGATCGTCCGGATGGACCGCCGACCGGAACCCCGTGACGCTCGGCGGCACCGCGCCGGGCTCGTACCCGAGGATCCGGAACGCGTCATCGCTCCAGTGCAGCGCACCGGTCGAGACCTCGAACGACCACTCACCCAGGGCGACCAGCGCCCGTGCCCGACCGAACTGCCGCGCCTGTCGGTGCAGCTGCTGCCGGATCGACAGCGTGTCATCGGCCGCTGGCACGCGACGCGACCCCCGCTCCGATCGCGCAGCCGGAGCGACGACCCGGGTGACGTTGAGGACCCACCGCGAGCCGTGGCCACCGAGCTCGACCGTGAGGCCGACCAACACCTCGAAGACGACCCCGTCCACGTCCCTGGCCGACAGCTGCCGGACACCCTGCCAGGCCCGCGGCCGGCCCCCACCGGTCAGGGAACCCGCTGCCTCACCGATCTGTTCGTAGCTGTCGGCGGTGAACAGATGCTGGAGCGACTGGCCGACCAGGTCCGTCGGCGACACGGCCCACAAGCGTTCCGTCGCACGGTTGGCGTAGAGGAGCCTGCCGGCCTCGTCGGCCAGGAGCAGCGCGACGGGGACGAGGTCGAGGCTGGCCGGCCCGAGGTGGACCGCCGACGCGGCCGGAGGCGGTGCCGCCAGGGGCGGCACGGGTCGGGGCTCGCGTTCCTCCTGGCCTCTCACCGAGGACCCTGGCACCCCGACCTCCATCGCTGCAGCTCCTCCTGCCGACGCACCGCCCCGTCACCGGGGTCCGTCGCAACGGCCTTGAGCAGAAGGTCGGGCACCACGGCGGCTGATGAAGCGCTGCCGCGGTCGCTGAGGACCGATCGGGGCTTTCGCCCTGCGAGGCGGTCAGGCTTGCGTCCTTCGGTGAGCACGCGGCGGGCTCGGCGCCCATCGCTCGGGACGATCGACGGCGGCGCTGCACCTGCTCAGAGCCGTCGACGCGGCGACGCCCCGCCGGCGCCTCAGTCCTCCTCAGCGAACAGGTCGATCACGACCCGCGGGGGATCCTCGAGCCGCTCGACGGCGAAGGGCCGCTCCCGGTCGACCCCGATGAAGAACTGGTGGTAGCCCTCGAAGACCGAACCGCCCACGATCTGCTGCACGACCCCGCCCTCGGAGCCGTCGATCGGGTCGCCCTCCCAGGTCCGCACGTCGTCGGGCAGATCCGGGGGCAGGCTCACCGGGTTGATCAGCACGGTCAGCGATGCGCCGCCCTCGACCTCCACCTCCTCGCCGGACCCCTGGGCGATGGGCTCGTCGTACTCGACGAACCACCCGGGCGTCCCGCCATCCGACACCAGCTCGAACACCACCCGATCGAAGGTGTCGTGCGACGCGGTCCGCACGTCGACCACCGCCTGCGGGAGCGGCCCGCCATCATCGTCGACGCCGGGCGACTCGCCCTCAGCCTCGTCCGGGTCGGTGTCGCCCCCCTCGGCGATCGGCTCCGGGTCCTCCGTATCCCCCGCTGCGGCGTCGTCCCCCGCCTCACCCTCGTCCGCGCCATCGTCCGGTTCCGCGGTGCCGTCGCCGTTGGTGCCGTCGTCCGGTCCCTGCTGGTCGTCCTCGGCATCGTCCTGACCGTCGCCGTCCTCGACCGGGGGCGGTGCCTCCGGATCGTCACCGTCCTCGGTGCCGCAGCCGAACAGGGCCAGCCCTGCGACGACCACGCCTGCGGTCATGCGCTGACGCCACTGACGGCGTCCTCCCCGGCTCCTCATCACTGGCTCCATCACCTTCCCAACGGTCGCGGCACAGCTCGGACCCATCCCCACCACCCTAGGGTCGTGACCGTCGGCTCCCCCCGTGGATATCGACGGACGGCCACGGTCCTTGTCCATCGGAACGGACGGGCGGCGAGCTAGCTGCGGACCGCCCGCCACCCCTGGATGGCCGCCAGCGGCAGCAGTCCGAGAGCCAGCGCGATGGCCCAGCCCAGGCCCGGGAGCGTGCCGAGGCCGAGGATGTCGCGCAGCGGCGGGAACCCGAGGGCGACCGCTTCGAGCCCGAAGGTGATCGCGAGCGCCGCCCACAGCCACCGGTTCCCCGCGGCACCTCGGAACCCGGACCCGGTCTCGGTCCGAGCGTTGAAGACCGAGAGGACCTGCCCGAAGGACATGGCCACGAAGGTCATGGTCTGTGCCCCGCGGGTGTCCAGATCCAACCCGACGACCGCCACCGCGTAGGCGGCGAGCCCGACCCCGCCGACCAGCAGCGCGGAGGTGAGGATCCGGCGGAGCACGGGGCGGTCGAGGACGGGTTCGCGAGGGTCACGCGGTGGCTCCTGCATCACGTCCTCGCGGCCGGGCTCGAGCGCGAGCGCGAAGGAGGGCAGCACGTCGATCACGAGGTTGTTCCACAGGATCATCAGCCCGGCCAAGGGTGGGGGGAACCCGCCCAGGACCGCGACGGTGATGACCGCGACCTCCGCGACGTGCCAGGAGAACAGGAACTGCCCGAACCGCCGGATGTTGGCGAAGATCCGACGACCCTCGGCGACCGCGGTGCCGATGGTCTCGAACCCGTCGTCGAGGAGGACGATGTCGGCCGCGTCCTTGGCCACGTCGGTACCGGAGCCCATCGCGACCCCGACGTCCGCCTGGCTGAGCGCCGGCGCGTCGTTGACCCCGTCACCGGTGACCGCGACCACCTCGCCGGCCTCCTGCAATGCCTCGATGATCCGCAGCTTCGACTCGGGATCGACCCGCGCGAACACCTCGGTCGACGAGACGACCTCAGCGAGATCCTCCGCCGACATCGCCACGACCGTCTCACCGCTCACGGCGTCCCGGTCGGAGAGCTCGAGCTGTTCCGCGATGGCCGTCGCCGTATCGGGCCGGTCCCCCGTGATCATGACCACCCGGATACCGGCCCCCCTCAGCGTGGCGATCGCGCCGTGGACCGCGTCACGCGGCGGGTCCTGCATCCCGATGATCCCGACGATCTCGAGGTCGTCGAAGAGCCGCTCGTCGTCGACATCCGGACCCGGGGCCGACCGGCGGGCGAAGGCCAGCGTCCGCAGCGCCTGCCCGGAGAACCGCTCCGCCGCCTCCATCAGCTCGCTGTGACGCTCCTCGTCGAGCAGGACCTCCGGCGCGCCCTTGACGAGAACGTCCCCGTCGACCACGACCGCCATCCGCATCGTCTCGGAGCTGAAGGGCACCTCACGCTCGCGCTCGGAGTCCTCGCGCAGCTGCCGCCAGTCCAGCCCGTGGTCCCCGGCCCCCTTGAGCAACGCGACCTCGGTGGGATCCCCGACGGGATCGCCGTCCACATCGACATCGGCGTCGTTGCACAGGGCGGCGATACGCCACAGCACCTCCTCGTCGGTGCCCTCAGCCAGGCTCACCTCGACGACGTCCATCTCGTTGCGCGTCAACGTGCCGGTCTTGTCCGAGCACACCACGGTGGTCGAGCCCAAGGTCTCCACCGCCGGCAGACGTCGGACCAGGGCGTTGCCGGCCGCCATCCGTCGCATCCCGACCGCCAGGGTCAGCGTCGCCACCGCCGGGAGACCCTCCGGGACCACCGCGATGGCCAGCGCCACCGCGATCTCCAGCATCTCGGCGGTCTCGTTCCCGCGCAGCAGGCCCAGCCCGAACAGCGCGGCCGCACCCACCACCACCCCGATGGCGAGCCGTCGGCTGAGCTGGCTCAACCCGCGCTGCAGGGGGGCCTGGGTCTGCTCGGCTGAGCCCGCGAGGTCGGCGATGCGCCCCATCTCGGTCCGCTGGCCGGTCGCGACCACCACGCCCCGACCCCGTCCGGCGAGCACGGTGGTGCCCATGAACAGCAGGTTCGTGCGATCACCCAGGGCCGCATCCGCGTCGACCGCCTCGGCGGACTTGGTCACCGCCTCGCTCTCACCCGTCAGGCCAGCCTCCTCGACCTGCAGGTCCTCGGCGTCGATCACGCGCAGGTCGGCGGGCACCTGCTCCCCCGCCTCCACACCGACGATGTCGCCGGGAACCAGCTCGGCCGCATCGATCTCGATGCGACGATCGTCACGCTCCACCTCGGCGACCGTGCCGAGCATCTCACGCAGCGCCTCCATCGATCGCGCCGCCTGCAGCTCGGTGATGAACCCGACGATCGTGTTGACCACGAGCACCACCAGGATGGCGACGGCCTCGATCACCTCACCGACGAAGAAGGCCACCACCCCGGCGCCGAGCAGCAGCACGATGACCGCGTCGGCGACCTGCCGCCACAGAAGCTTCCACCAGGGCGTGCCCTCATCACCCCCGAGCTCGTTACGGCCGTGCTCCCCGCGTCGGCGCTCCACCTCCTCGGAGGACAACCCCTCGGCGGGGTCCACCTCGAGGTGATCGAGCACCTCCTCCACGGGCCGGGCGTGCGCGTCATCGAGCGGCTCTGACGGCGAGGACGGGGTGGCAGATGCGGTTGAGGGATCCATGCCAGAGGACCGTAGACGGTCCATCACGGCCTCACGCCGTCACGGGGCTGGCCTTCCGGACGCGCCCGGCGCGGTCCGGTACGGCCGGTCGGCCGCCCACGCGCGCACGCTGTTCACCGCGCTGACGCGCGCTCCGGGGTCACGTCGAACACTCCTCGGCGATCTCGGAGTCGGTGGCGATCAGCCATGTGTCG
>JBKHDS010000045.1:0-10531 GCA_046541215.1 Nitriliruptoraceae bacterium | reverse complement strand
GGTCAAGCAGGGGCCCGCCCCCGACGGCCGAAGCCGCCTCTGCCCCTCGCCGGAGGGCCGGCACCAGCGCCTGGGTAAGAAAATGCGGGCCCCTAGCATTGACGGCCATCACCCGGTCGAAGCTCTCCTCGGTCGCCTGGGTAACATCGATCCGTTGTCTCGGGGAAACGCCGGCGTTGTTCACCAGCACCGTCAGGGCGCCCCCGGCGGCCTCCACCGCCTCGACGATCGTCCCCCGGCCCTCGGCGGTGCTGATGTCTGCGGCAACGACGTCTTCGACGCCCGGTCCGCCGACCACCGGACCGGTGTTCGGGGCAATGTCCGCCCGAAGAACCCGGAACCCGGCAGCGGAAAGAGCGTCGGCCACGCCGCGGCCGATCCCGCGATCGCGGCGACGAGCCAGATCGGGAAGGCCCACATCAGCCCGAAGGTCGCGGTCTTCCCGATCCTGGTGACGGCCGGGGGACGCTGCCCCTTGGCCAGGAGCACCCCGCCGACGGCCAGCACGGCGAGGTCGCGGACCACGATCACCAGCAAGGCCCAAACCGGCAGCAGTTCAGCGACGACGAAGGCGATCCCGACCACCAGGAAGAGTGCCCGGTCGGAGATCGGGTCCAGCAGGGTGCCGAGGCGGCTGATCTGGTCGAGCCGGCGGGCGAGGTAGCCGTCGAGCCAGTCGGTGGCGGCGAACACCACGAGCAGGACGAAGGCCCGGGCTAGGCGGCCGTCCACGATGTCGAGGTAGATCAGCGGGAGGGCGAGCAACCTGGCGAGCGAGAGCAGGTTGGGGATCGTCCAGATGCGGTCGCTGGTCTCCTGCGGCTGGCCCCTGGCACCGATGTCGAAGACCCGCATGCTCCACACCCCTGCATCGACCGCCGGGCGGCGGTGGTCCGCACGGTAGCGACACCGGCGCGGCGGCACGACGATGCCCCGGGCGCCGATGGCACCCGGGGCATCCCGGTCGGGCTGGCCGGACTTGAACCGGCGACCCCTCGCCCCCCAGACGAGTGCGCTACCTGACTGCGCCACAGCCCGTGGTGGGTGCGTCGCGGCCCCGGCCGCGCGCGCATCTCACGCTACCGCCTCGCTCGCGCCCGAGCCAACCGGCGGCACGATCAGCGACGGGCCTGCTCGCGGGCACGCCGCCGCTCGGCACGACGGGCGGGGTCGGGGGGGCGGTCGTCGAGGTGCAGTGGCACCCCGGTCAGGTCGTACACCTCGCGCAGGGTGCGCTCGAGGTAGCGCAGGTACCCCTCCGGAAGCCGTCCGTTCGTGAACAGCACGATCCGTGGCGGTGCGGTCTCGGCCTGGGTCGCGTACCTGAGCTTCAGTTGGCGGTTCCCGCGGCGCGGCGGCCCGTGCCGCTCGACCGCGGCGCTCAGGTGCGCGTTCAGTTCCCGGGTGGGGATGCGCCGCTGGTAGTTGGCCCACACCGCGCGCAGCTGCGGCAGCAGCCGGCGCACCCCGCGGCCGGTCTCGGCGGAGATGTTGACCCGCGGCGCCCAGGCGGCGAAGGACAGCAGCCGGTCGAGCTCACGCTCGAGGTCACCCCGGCGCTGCTCGTCGACGAGGTCCCACTTGTTGCACACGAGCACGACGCCCCTCCCGGCTTCGCGCAGCAGTGCCGCGAGCCGCTGGTCCTGCTCCCCCAGCGGTTCGGAGGCGTCGAGCACGAACAGGACGAGGTCGGCCTGTTCGATGGCCGCGCGGGTCCGGTCCACGGAGTACAGCTCGGTGTCCTCACCGCGCCGGTAGTGGCGGCGCATCCCCGCGGTGTCCACGAACACCCAGGGCTGGCCCTCGAGCTCGAGCATCGTGTCGACGGCGTCGCGGGTGGTGTGCGGGACCGCGTCCACGATGGAGCGCTCCTCGCCGAGGATGCGGTTGAACAGCGAGGACTTGCCCACGTTCGGCTTGCCGATGATCGCCACGCGTGGGACGGCGCTGAGGTCCGGTGCGGGGGTCTCCACGTCGGGCAGGGCGTCCACGATCGCGTCGAGCAGATCCCCGACCCCGCGGCCGTGCCGGGCGGAGACCGCGTGTGGCTCGCCGAGCCCGAGGGGGTAGAGCTCGTGCACGAGCGGCTCCTGGCGGTCGCCGTCGATCTTGTTGGCGACGAGCAGGGTCGGGACCCGTGAGCGGCGCAGCAGCTTCGCGTAGCGCTCGTCGTCCTCGAGGGCCCCCACGGTGCCGTCCACCACGAACAGCACGAGGTCGGCGGCGGCGATGGCCGCCTCGGCCTGCGCGACGATCCGGGCCGCCATCCCCTCCGCGCGGTGCTCCCAGCCCCCGGTGTCCACGACCACGAAGGGTCGGCCGGTCCACTCCGCGACGTGCTCGGTGCGGTCACGGGTGACCCCGGGCTGCTCCTCGACGATGGCGACGCGCGCGCCGAGGATGCGGTTGACGAGGGTGGACTTGCCGACGTTCGGTCGGCCCACGATCGCGACCCGGGGCAGCGCGCGACGAGCCGCGAGCGGGTCGGGCGGCAGGTGCTCTCGGACGTGGTCGACGCCGACGGCGACCTCGTGCAGGCGGGCGACGACCGTGTCGACCACCTCGACGAGCTCCGCCCCGGTGGTGTCCAGGATCCAGGCGTCCTCCGCGGCGCGCATCGGCGCGGTCGGTCGGGAGCCATCGCGGGCGTCCCGCTCGGCGATCTGGGCGGCGAGGACGTCGACATCCTCCCGGCCGAGCTGACCGGCCCGCCGGCGCGCCCGCTCGGCAACACTCGCCGTGAGGTAGACCTTGAGGTCCGCCTCGGGGGCGACGACGGTGCCGATGTCGCGGCCCTCCATGACCCCGCCCCCGCCCCTGAGCTGGGCGCGCTGCGTGAGGAGCAGCCGTTCGCGCACCTCGGGGTGGGCGGACACCGACGAGACCGCGGCCGTGACCGCGTCGCCGCGGATCTCCTCCTCCACGTCGCGCCCGTCGAGGAAGGTCCGATCCCCCCGCCGCTCGATGGAGGCCTGTTCGACGACGGCCGCGCAGGCCGGACCGTCGTCGAGGGGGACCTCGGCCTCGAGGCAGGCGAGGGCTGCGGCGCGGTACAGCGCACCGGTGTCGATGTGCCTCAGGCCGACCCGTTCGGCGACGAGCCGGGCGACCGAGGACTTGCCCGAGCCGGCGGGGCCGTCGATCGCGACGACGAGACCGCGCAGGGCGGCGTTCGGATCCCAGGTCTCCTCGCCGACCGCGGTCACGGCGCCGAGGGGCGGGTCGTCGGGCTCGGTCACGCGTGGCTCCAGAGGCGGGGTCGGGTGGGCACCACCCGGGGTGGCCGGCAGCCAGCGCCGGGCCTGTCCCGGCAGCCTATCGAGCCCGGCTGCGCCGCCCACCGCAGCACCTGGCTGCGCTCCCCCGCGATCGCGGGCGGGTCCGGCGGTGCTCCGGCCGCCCCGGGGCCGAGATCAGGTGCGCAGCTGCTCGAGGACGTCGAAGAAGCGGGGGAAGGTCTTGGCGACGCAGCCGGGGTCGGCGATGCGGATCCCGGGCGTGGTCAGGCCGAGCAGCGCGAAGCTCATCGCCATGCGGTGGTCGTCGTAGGTGGTCACGACGCCCGGTCGGGGGGTGCCGGGATGGATGAGCAGCCCGTCCGGTTCCGCGCGAGCGTCGATCCCCAGGCGCGTGAGCTCGGTGACCACCGCGGCGATGCGGTCGGTCTCCTTCTCGCGGATGAACCCGATGCCGGTGATCCGGGTCGGTCCGTCCGCCGCGACCGCGACCGCGGCGAGGGTCTGGGCGGTGTCGGACATGGCCCCGAGGTCGACCTCGATGCCGCGGAGCCGCCCGGTGCCCACCACCTCCACGTGGTCGGCCCCGAGCCGCACCTTCGCGCCCATGCGGCCGAGCACCTCGGCGAAGCCGACGTCGCCCTGGCTGGATCCGCGGCCGAGCCCCTCGATGCGCACCCGACCGCCCGTGAGCGCCGCGGCGGCGAGGACGTAGCTGGCCGCGGAGGCGTCCGGCTCGATCGCGAACCGCCGCGCTCGGTAGCCCGTGCCCGGGACGCGGTAGGTGCGCTCGTCCACCCGCTCGAGCCGCGCCCCGAAGGCCGTGAGGACGTCGGCGGTCATGGTGACGTAGGGCTCGGAGACGAGGGCGGTGGTGAGCCGGACCGTGAGGCCGGCCGGCAGGACCGGTCCGAGCAGCAGCAGCCCGGACAGGAACTGGCTGGACACCTCCCCCGCCACGGCGACGCTGCCGCCGTCGATCGGCCCGCCGGAGACGGTGACCGGCAGGTGCCCCGGCTGCCCGAGCTCGGTGACCGTGCAGCCGAGCTCGCGCAGCGCCTGCAGGCTCGGTCCCATCGGCCGCCGCCGGAAGGCGTCCTGCCCGTCGAGGTAGCTGGTCCCCCGCACGCGGGCGAGCACCGGCGCGAGGAAGCGGGCGGTCGTACCCGACAGGCGCACCTGCACCTCGGGGTCGGCCACCGGCGGGTGCCCCGCGACCCCGACGACCTCGAGCCGGGTCCCGGCCTCCCGGACCTCGATCGGCACCCCGAGCGCGCGCAGCCCGGCCCGCATCGCCCGGGTGTCGTCGGCGTCGAGCGCGCCGGTCAGCGTCGAGGTGCCGGTGGCGAGCGCCGCGGCGAGAAGCGCGCGGTTCGTCAGGCTCTTGGAGCCGGGCAGGACCACGGTCGCATCCGGCGGCCGCTCGAGCGGACGGACCTCGTAGGGGTCGGGCAGCCCGCTCAGGTCCGCGCCGACGTCCCCACCCACGTCCCCCTTCACGTCGCGGGCTCCACGTGGACGGCGAGCCCGGCCGCGCGCAGGACCTCGAGCGCCCGCGGGCGATCCTCCTCGGCGACCTGGAGCAGCAGCGCACCCCGACCCCCGGCACCGGCGTGGCGCAGCGCGAGGTCCTCGACGTTGATGCCAGCCGCGCCGAGCGCGGTCGTGGCAGCTGCCAGCTGTCCCGGACGATCATCGAGCGGGACGACGAGGTCGGCCACCACCGCCGGCGTCGCCTTCGGCACGAGCCGCTGGCGCGCGCGGGCGGCCCGGGCCAGGAGGCCTTCGAGCGCGGGCCAGTCCTCGCGGTGGACCGCCGAGCGCACACCCGCCAGGATCGCGCTGTAGGCGTCGAGGAGTCCAGCACCGCCTCCCTGTTGCCGGCGAGGATCTCGATCCACAGGCGCGGATCGCTCGCGGCGATCCGGGTCGTATCGCGGAAGCCGCCACCGGCCACGGCCAGCACCGCGTCACCGGTGGTCTCGATGGCGTCGGCCGCGACCGCAGCCAGGGTCGAGGCGACCACCTGCGGCAGGTGCGAGACCACCGCGACCAGCTCGTCGTGCTGTGCGGGCGTGAGCGCCACGACGCGTGCACCGAGCGTGCGGAGGAAGGCCGCGACGCGGCTCAGCGTCGCGTCCGCGGTGGCCTCGGTGGGGGTGAGCACCCAGGTGGCTCCCTGGAACAGTTCCGGCTGGGCGGCGCCGGGCCCGCTGCGCTCGCTGCCGGCCATCGGGTGCCCGCCGACGAACCGGGCGGCGTCGAGCCCGCCCGTCCGCAGCCGCTCGGTCACCTCGGCGGTGGTGCGGGCCTTGAGGCTCGCGGCGTCGGTCAGCAGCGCGGTGGGCGGCGCAGCGCGGGCAGCGGCGTCCAGGACCTCGGCGACCGCTGAGGTCGGGACCGCAGCGATCACCAGGTCCGCACCGGCGACGGCGCTCTCGAGCCGGTCGGTGACCCGCGCCAGCGCGAGCTCGCGGGCCTGGTCGCGGACCGCCGGGTCGGCGTCGGTGACCACCACCTCGACCCCCGCATTCGGGCCGGCGGCCTCGGCGACGGCCCGGACCGCGAGCGCGATGGAGCCCCCGACGAGACCGGCGCCGAGCACGGCGACCCGACGGATGCCCCCCGGCAGCTCCGGCCCGGTGGCGGACGGTTCGGACACGGACGTGCTCACTCCGGCAGGTCGGTGCGCAGCTGCCGCGCGTCGTGCAGGTAGACGTGCCGGAGCTCCTGCGCGCCGCGCGGGGTGTAGGCGTGCACGAGCACCCGCACGCACCGCTCGATGCCCCCGTCGATGTCCAGCTCACGGGTGCACAGCAGCGGGACGTGGGTGATGCCGGCCTCGCGCGCGGCTTCCGCCGGGTAGGCGGCGTGGACGTCGTCGGTGGCGGTGAACACGATCGAGATGAGGTCGTCCTCGTCGAGGTCGTTGCGCGTCAGCAGCGCGGCGATGAGCTCCTGGGTGCGCTCGAACAGGTGTGTGCGCTCGTCCCGCTCCAGCGTCGTCGCGCCGCGCAGCGCGCGGACCCGAGGGGCCTGGTTCACCGTCGCTCTCCTGGTCGTCCCGTGGACCGGGGCGAGCGGCCCCGTCCCACCGCAGCGTGCAGCCGAGCCACCTCGGCCTGGTTGAGGAAGCGCCACTTGCCCTGCCTGAGGTCCCCGAGCTCGACCCCGCCGTAGGCGATCCGCGCGAGCCGCTCGACCTGCAGCCCGAGCGCACCGAGCATGCGTCGGACCTCGCGCTTGCGACCTTCGGTCATCACCACCTCGAGGAGCGCCTTGGAGCGCTGCGCCTCGAGCACGCGGGCGCGGACCGGCTTGGCGAGGCCGTACTCGAGCTCGACCCCGGCCGTGAGCTGCGCGAGGGTGCGGCCGCGGACCGGGCCCGGGACCAGGGCGACGTACACCCGCTCGACCCCGAAGGACGGGTGGGTGAGCGCGTTGGTCAGCTCCCCGTCGTTGGTGAGCAGCAGCAGGCCCTCGGTGTCCTGGTCGAGCCGGCCGACGGGGTAGAGCCGCTGGGGCAGGTTGATCAGATCCATCACCGTGGGGCGGCCCTCCGGGTCGTCCACGGTGGTGACGACGCCCTGCGGCTTGTTCAGCATGAGGTAGACCCGGTCGGGGTCGATGTTGACCCGCTCGCCATCGACGGTGACGACGTCCCGCTCCGGGTCGACCTTGCGGCCGATCTCGGCGATCTCGCCGTTCACCTCGACACGGCCGGCGACGATGAGCTCCTCGCTGGCCCGTCGGGAGGCGATCCCGGCCGCCGCCAGGACCTTCTGCAGGCGTTGTTCAGCCATCGGCGGGCTCCTCGGCCAGCGCGTCGCCACCGCCGGACGGCGGGTCGTCGCGGTCCTCGTCGCGGTCCTCGTCGCGCTCACCCGGCGGCTCCTCGGCGGCCACCGCGGCGCGTAGCCGGCCGATGGCGCTGCGGGCGGCAGCCTCGAGCTTGCCGCTCAGCTCGTCCATGTCCGCAGCGGCGGCCGGGCGTCGGGTGCTCGTCGGTGGCGGCATCGCGTCCTCGTCGTCGTCCGGCTCGTCCGGCCGGCGACCGGTGTTCGTCACCGCCGCGCTGCGGCCGCCCAGGCTCGGCAGCTCCTCCCCCGCTGCGAGCCGCCGCCGGACCTCCTTGAGGCGCTCGAGCGCCGGCTCGTCCGGCGCCGGGGCCTCCGGGAGGTGGTCGGTCAGGGGCGGCAGCTCCTCGAGGGAGTCCAGGCCGAGCCGCTCGAGCAGCAGGGTCGTCGTGGCGTAGAGCACCGGCTGCCCGGGGCCGGGATCGCGTCCGACCTCGGTGACGAAGCCGCGTGCGACGAGGCTGCGGACGGCGCCGTCGGCGTTCACCCCACGGATGTCGGAGATCGCCTGGCGGGTGATCGGCTGCTTGTAGGCGATCACGGCCAGGGTCTCCAGGGCGGCCTGGGTGAGCCGGCCGGTGCGGCCCTGGAGGGCGAAGCGGCGTGCCACCGCCGCGCCCGCCGGCGAGGTGTACAGGCGCCAGCCACCGGCGGCGCGACGCACCTCCAGCCCGCTACCGGTGCGCCGGTACGCCTCGGCGAGGGCCTCGAGCTCGGCCTCGGTCTCCTCGACGCTGGCGTCCACGAGCTCGGCGAGCAGGGTGAGCTCGACCGGCTCGTCGGCGAGGAAGAGCACGGCCTCCAGGCCCGGTCGGCGGGCCGCCAGCGGGATCGGCTCACCGAGGGGCACGGGGCTGCGGCTGCCCGTCGGGATGGGGGCCTGCTGCTCGCTCACGATGGGACCGCGACCGGCTCGCCGCCGACCGGCGCGGCGGCGGCGTCCCCGCTCGCGTCGGCGTCACCGTCGGCGTCCCCGTCGACGTCCGGGGCCTCGTCCTCGGCGACGAGGGTGTCGAGGTCCACCCCGCCGTCGCGCCGTGCGACCAGCAGCGGGGCGGTCGGCGCCGGCTGGTCGAGGTCCACGTGCCCGAGCTTGAACAGCTCGAGCAGCGCGAGGAACAGCACCACCCGGTCCCCCCGCTCCCGGTCGGCGGACAGCTCCGCGAAGGCGGCCCGGGCACCAGGCTCCTCGAGCCGGCCCAGCACCTCGAGGGCGGCCTCCCGGATCGTCAGGTAGGACCGCCGGATGTGGCTGAGGTCGACCTCGGCCTCCGGGGTGGGCGCCAGGGCGGCGGCAGCGAGCCGGGCGAGCCCGACGGCGTCGACCGGCAGCGGGGTGGTCGGGACCAGGCGCTTCAGCCACCCCTCCAGCGGGACATCCCGCGCGAGGGTCGTCTCGTGATGGTGCAGCCGGTGCTCCAGGATGCGTGCCACGTCCCGGAAGGCCCGGTACTCCAGCAGCCGGGCGTAGAGCCGGTCCCGCGCGTCGCCGAGGAGGTCCTCGAGCTCCTGACGCTCCTCCGCCGGCAGCAGCCGAGCGGCCTTCAGCTCCACCAGCGTCGCGGCGACCACCAGGAAGCGCGTGGCGGTGTCGAGGTCGAGTTCCTCGAGCCCGTCCCCGAGGTGGGCCACGAAGTCCGCGGTGATGTCGGCCAGGTCGATCTCGGTGACATCGACCTGCCGGCGCGAGATGAGGTGCAGGAGCAGGTCGAAGGGCCCCTCGAACACCTCGAGCTTCACCTGGTAGGACATCGGGCGCGGCGATCCGTGACGGGCTGGGGGCGGGACCGTGTGAGCCTAGCCGTCGCCCTCCAGGCGCCCGGGCGCCGGCTCACCTCTCTGGACCGCCGCGGCGACGGCGGTCAGCGCCAGCTCGCTCGGGACCCCGGGTGGCGGCAGCGGGGCCACCCGCGGGACGAGCACCGCGGCGAGCCGGTCGGCGGTCACCGTCCGCGCCGGCTCCCGCAGCTCGGGCAGGCGCCGGAGCGTGTCCCGCAGCAGCGCGTACTCGCGCGCTCCGATGCGCGAGACGTCGGCTCGCGCGACCCACTCCTCGGCGCCGATGGGGGCGCGGAAGGTCAGCACCTGCGGTGGTGGGGCGTGCCGGCGTTCGCGCACCACGACGGTCCCGGCGGCCAGGTCCCCGAGCCGCTGGCCCCGGCGCGAGGCGAAGGACGCCGCGCTGGCCACGAGCCCTGAGGTGCCGAGCAGCTCGAAGGTGGCGGTGGCGGCCCGGATCGCGGCGTGCCGCAGGCCGACGGGTGACCCCTCGACGGTCACCACGCGAAGCCCCAGCGCGGCCTTGCCGAGCGTGCGGCCCCGCCACAGGGTCTCCATGGCGATCGGGTACCCGAACTGCCAGGCGAAGGCGAGCACGAGCCCGACGGCGACCCCGAGACCGCTCGTCAGCCACGTCCCGTCGGCGAAGGCGAGCTGGACCACGCTGAGCACCAGCGCGACGGCGAGGAACAGGGCGAGGTCCAGCAGGTAGGCGATCCCGCGTGAGCCGACCGTGGCGACGTCGAGGTCGAGCGCGACCGCGTCCGGGGTGATCAGCACCCCCTGCCCCGCGTCCTCACCCACCAGGTCCACCTTCCCTGCGACCTCCTACCCTGCGCGACGGTACCCACGTCCCGGCTCGGGAGCGGAGCAGGCGATGCGCACGGTCGATGCCTTCATCGCCGCCCACCAGGATCGCTGGACGCGGCTGGACGAGCTGGCGGGCCGGGCCGCTGCAGCACCCCGCTCGCTGACCCCCGAGGAGCTCGACGAGCTGCTCACCCTCCACCTCGCCACCAGCTCGCACCTGTCCACCGCCCGGACCCACCTCGGCGACCCCGACCTCGTCGCCGCGCTGTCGCGCCGGGTGTCCCGCTCCGCGGCCGTGGTGCACGGGACCCGTGCGCGCAGCTGGCAGGCGGTGCGCGAGGCGGTGGTCAGTGCCTTCCCGGCGGCCGTGTGGCACCTGAGGCGACCGATCGCGGTGTCCACGCTCGTGTTCGTCGCGAGCTTCGCCGTCATGGCGATCTGGCTCGCGGTGTCGCCCGCAGCGGTGGAGGCCTCGGCTCCGGCGGCGGTGCGTCAGGCCTACCTCGAGGAGGACTTCGAGGCGTACTACTCCTCCGAGCCCGGCACCGCCTTCGCGGCGCGGGTGTTCACCAACAACGCCGCCGTCGGGGCGCTCGCCTTCGGGGCCGGGATCGCCTGGGGCGTCCCGACGCTCGCGGTGCTGGTGCTCAACGGGATCAACGTCGGCCTCGCCGCGGGCCTGTTCCACGCGGCCGGGGACGCGGGGACCTTCTGGACGCTGATCCTGCCGCACGGGCTGCTGGAGCTGACCGCGGTGTTCATCGCCGGCGGCACGGGCCTCGCGCTCGGCTGGGCGGCCGTGGCACCCGGGGACCGGCGCCGCACCGAGGCGCTCGCCGAGGAGGGACG
>JBKHDS010000044.1:0-10572 GCA_046541215.1 Nitriliruptoraceae bacterium | reverse complement strand
CTGCACGTGATGAGCGGGGAGATGCCGATCCTGCCGGAGCTGCCGTGGATCCTCGGGCACGAGAACGCGGGCTACGTCGAGGCGCTCGGCCCGGGGGCGACCGGCATCGAGGTCGGCACGCCCGTGCTGGTCTGGGGCGGCTGGGGGTGCGGCGCCTGCCGCGTGTGCCGCGCGGGCGACGAGCAGGTCTGTGACGTGCTGCGTTGGGGCGGGCTGGGCCGTCCGGGCGGGTACGCCGAGCACCTCGTCGTGCCGTCGCCCCGGAACCTCATCCCGATCGACGACCTCGACCCGGACACGGCCGCACCGCTGACCGACGCTGCGCTCACCCCCTACCGTGCGGTCAAGCATGCGCTGCCCCGGATGGTGGCCGGCTCGACCGTCATGGCGATCGGGGTCGGAGGGCTCGGGCAGTACGGCGTCCAGTTCATGAGGCAGCTCAGCGGCGCCCGGGTCGTCGCGGTGGACACGGCCGCAGACAAGCGTGTGCTCGCCGCCGACCTCGGTGCCGACGTCACGCTCGACCCGACGGAGGTGGACGTCGCTGCCGAGATCCTCGGCATGACGGGGGGCGAGAAGGCGTCGGTGGTGATCGACTTCGTCGGCACCGACGTGACCATGGCGACCGCTGCGGCGAGCGTGGGCAAGCAGGGGCTGTTCGTGCTCGTGGGGCTGGCCGGCGGATCGACCCCGGTCTCGTTCCTGGGGATGGAGTCCGAGGCGACCTTCCGGACCAGCACCTGGGGGAACCGCAACGAGCTCGCCGAGGTCGTCGCGCTCGCGCGCGCCGGCGTGATCACCGGGCAGGTCGAGCAGCACCCGCTGGAGGACATCAACGACGTCTTCCACCGGCTCGAGACGGGCCAGGTCGCCGGACGCGCGGTGCTGAACCCTTGAGGCGACCGCGCGAGCTCAGCCGGGCGGGTCGGTGAGCCGGTGTGCGAGCTCCTCGAGCTCGTCGACGCCGCCGGCCCGGTAGGCGACCCAGTCCGGGCCGGCCTCGCGCGCCCGGACCTCCTCGAGCCCGCGACGCCACGTCGCGAGGAGCGTCTCGAGGGTCCCCGGGTGCGGGCCGTCCTCACGACCCGCACGTCGTAGTTCCATCAGCGCGGCGAGCCGTCCCTCGAGGTGCTTGACCGCCGGCACGGAACCCGCCGACCGAGAGATCGCGCACAGGCTCACGTCACCCGTGGTGGCCGACAGCTCCCGCTCGAGCACACCGAGGCGGGCCTGGAGGGTGCCCTCGAGCGCCGCTGAGGTGACCACCGGCTCCCGTGCCGGTTCCGGGGTGACCGACCGCGTGGCCTCGCGTGGTCGCCGGGAGCGTCGACGTCGCAGCATGGGGGCACCGTAGCGCGCCGCAGATCAGCGGCGTGCCGCCGGACGCTCCCCGGCCGCGGGCCACGGCAGGACATCGGACGCGTCGACGTGGGCGGGAGCCGGCTCGGCGGCCAGCGGGGTGAGCAGGGTCAGGGTGACGTACCCCGCCAGGCACAGCGCGGTGTCGCTGTCAGGGTCGGTCTCCTCGCTGCGGTCCCGCACGTCGAGGTCGAGCGCGGATCCCCCCTCGGTCAGCGTCGCCAGGCTGAAGTGGCCGAACTCCTCGATGGTCGCCCAGCGGGCACCGCGCACCTGGTCAACGGCGACGGCGGGGACGTTGACGTTCAGGGTCGTCGCCTCCTCGCGCGCGAGGACCCAGGCAAGGATGTCCGGCGCCACCGCCGCGGCCGTCTCCCAGTGCCAGCGGTCCCCCGGTGCGACGCTGAACGCGACCGCCTTGCTGCCGAAGGTCCGGCCCGTGAGCGCCGCCCCGACGGTGCCGGAGTGGATGATCGATCGGCCCGTGTTCAGCCCGGCGTTCGGCCCGGAGACGACGACCTCAGGTGGCCCCCCGAAGGCACCGAGCGCGGCTGCGAGCACCGCGAGCCCGGGAGGCCCGTCGAGGGCGTAGGCCTCGAGCCCGTCGAGGTCGCGGCGCTCGAGTCGGATCGGCTCGGCGGCATCCAGCGGACCCATGCTGGTCCCGGCGCCGCTGACGTCGGTCGCCGGTGCGACCACCACGACGTCGTGGTGCTCGGCCAGGGCACCAGCGAGCACGCGCAGCCCTGGCGCGTCGATGCCGTCGTCGTTGGTGAGCAGCAGGCGGTGTCCGTGCCCCTCGGACGGCACGGCCGTGTCCACCTCCACCTCGGGACGGATCCGTGGGTCGGCCATCAGTGCCTCTCCTCGACGGTGGTCTGGTCGGCGAGCCGTTCGATGAGATGGGCGTCCGCGCTGCCCAGGCCGTGGCGCGTGACGCTCGCGGCACCGGCGGCCCAGGCCCGGGCCAGCAAGGACGTGGTGTCCAGCCCCAGGACGAGTCCGGAGGCCAGCGCCGCGGTCATCGTGTCACCCGAGCCGTGGGTGTCGACCGGTGCGAGCTCGGGACCGGTGACGCGGAAGCGCTGCTCGGCCGTCGCCGTGAGCAGAGGCTCGGCGCTGCGGGAGACGACGACGTGGTCGACCCCCCGCTCGAGCAGGTCGGTCATGACCTCGTCGATGACCGCCTCCTGCGCGCTCCCCGTCGCCGAGGCGTCGAGCCGACCGTCGGCGACGAGGTCCCGTGTGCTGAGCTTCAGCAGCGCGATGGACCCACCCGCCAGGAAGGCGTCGAGCGCGTGGCCGTGGAGATCGGCGACGGCCGGCACCTCGGCGGCGTGCAGGTCGTGACCCAACCGTCGGTAGAGGTCGCCCATGGGGATCGCGAGCTCCTCCGGCCCGGTCACGACGCAGGAGCCGGCTTCGATCGCGAGCGCGAGGAACCGGCTGTACAGCTCGTCGAGCTCGTGCCGCCGCAGGCTCGGGTGGCGGGAGCGTGCCAGCTCCCGGCGGTGGCCGTCGCGGCGATCCTGGACGGCGGCGGGGGTGTCGCTGGTCGTGTCGACGCGGTGCAGGCGCACGCCCCAGCCCTCGATCAGCCCGTGCAGCGTCCGGCCGGACTCGCCCCCGACCGGAGCACAGGCCACGACGTCATGCCCGAGCTGCCGCAGCGCACGCGCGATCCACAGACCCTGCCCGCCGGCGTGGATGTGGATGTCCTCGCCGGCCTCGCCCGGCTCGATGGTGACGGACACCCGTACCGAGGGTGCCAGGACCGCGATCGGCCCGGCGGTGGCCGACCCGCGCGGGTTCGTCGTGCTCGCCGTGCTGTCCGGCATCGACGCTCCTCGGGGGCCGTGCGGTGCGCTGTCGTCGGGTCGCTGGAGGCGCTCATCGAACCTCGAGGCCGGGATACCGAGCCCGGGAGCTCGCGTCCAGCGGCCGGCACCGTCCGGTCGGTCGCAGCAGGGTGGTCGTGGCTCTGGCGGGGGTGTCCAGGACGCGGCCGTTCGCCGGTGGTGTGGCCCGGTGCGTCGTCGTTGGCTGGGTGCAGTAGCCGCGAAGACCGAGCCCGCCGTGGACAGGTGATACCCCATGACCGATGAGCTGAAGCGCTACCGGACCCGTCGCGACCTCGAGGCGTCCCCGGAGCCGCCGGGCGAGGTCCGGGAGCCGAGCGAGCGGCCGATCTTCGTCGTGCAGCAGCACGACGCCTCGACGCTGCACTACGACCTTCGGCTGGAAGCGGAGGGGGTGCTGCTGTCCTGGGCCGTGCCGAAGGGGCCGTCGACCGACCCACGGGAGAAGCGGCTCGCGGTCCGCACCGAGGACCACCCGGTCGACTACGCGGACTTCGAGGGGACCATCCCCGAGGAGGAGTACGGCGGCGGCACGGTGCTGGTCTGGGACATCGGGCCCTACCGCAACCTCACGACCGACGACGACGGTGACGAGCGGTCGGTCCGTGCTGGGGCCGAGCACGGCCACCTCGAGGTGTGGCTGGAGGGGGAGAAGCTCCGGGGCGGCTACGCGCTCACCCACGCCAAGCTCGGAGGCGATGAGGACAACTGGTTGCTCGTGAAGATGGACGACGACGCGGCCGACGCTCGACGCAACCCGACCTCCACCGAGCCCCGGTCGGTGCTGTCCGACCGCACCCTCGACGAGGTGGCCGAGGCCGCGGAGGATCGCGACGAGGACCGGTCATGAGCAGCCCCCTCGACCGGCTGGACCAGCAGGAGCTCGAACGGCTGGTCGAGGAACCGCTGCCGGACTGGCTCGATCCGATGCTCGCCACGCTGACCGACGAGCGCTTCTCCGACCCGGACTGGCTGTTCGAGCGCAAGCTCGACGGCGAGCGGGTGCTGGCCTACCGCTCCGCATCCGGGGTGCGCCTGGTCTCGCGCAACGGCACGGCGCTCGGCGACACCTACCCGGAGCTCGTGGAGGCGGTCCAGGCCGCCACCGACCACCCGTGCGTCCTCGACGGCGAGGTCGTCGCCTTCGAGGGCTCGGTGACCAGCTTCGCCAAGCTCCAGCCCCGGCTGCAGCTCTCCGACCCCGACGAGGCCCGGGCGAGCGGGGTGGCGGTCTTCTACTACGTGTTCGACCTGCTCCACCTCGACGGCCGCTCCACCCGGGACCTGCCGCTGCGGAGGCGCAAGGCGCTGCTCGCTGCCGCGCTCGACGCCGGCGACCCGGTGCGTCTGGTCCCGCACCGCAACGAGGAGGGCGAGGCCTGGCTCGAGGAGGCGTGCGCGAAGGGGTGGGAGGGCCTGATCGCCAAACGGGCGGACGCCCCGTACCACCACGGCCGCTCCCGCGACTGGCTGAAGTTCACGTGCGTCGACCAGCAGGAGCTCGTGATCGGGGGCTACACCGAGCCTGAGGGCCAGCGGCAGCGCTTCGGTGCGCTGCTGGTCGGCTACCACGAGGACGGCGACCTGCGCTACGCGGGCAAGGTCGGCACCGGTTTCGACGGGCGGACGTTGGAGCAGCTCGGGGACCTGCTGGCGCGACGCGAACGGTCGACCTCGCCCTTCGAGGACGGCCCCGAGGAGCCCGGGGTCCGCTTCGTGACCCCCGATCTGGTGGCTCAGGTCGGCTTCACCGAGTGGACGCGCGACGGTCGGCTGCGCCACCCGCGCTACCTCGGTCTGAGAGATGACAAGGACGCGAGCGAGGTCGTCCGCGAGAGACCGACCTGACCTGACCTAGCGCACCGGATCGGAGGCCGCGATGCAGGCCGGCGAGCAGCAGCTGTACTCCCGCACCATCGACGTCACGAGCGTCGACAAGGTCTTCTTCCCCGAGGTGGGGATCACGAAGGGCGAGGTGGTCGAGTACCACGTGCGCATCGCCGAGACGATGCTGCGCCACCTGCAGGGTCGCCCCGTCGCGGTCAAGCGCTACCCCGACGGCCTCGAGGGCGCGGGGTTCTTCCAGAAGAACGCGGGCGCGCACTACCCGGGCTGGCTCCACCGCGAGGACATCCCCAAGCGCGACGGGGGGAGCCTCGATCACGTCGTCGTGGACGAGCCGGCCACCCTGGTCTACCTCGCCGACCAGGGGGTGCTCGAGCTGCACCCGTGGCTGGTGCGAGCGGACGCTCTGGAGCACCCGGTCGAGTTGATCCTCGACCTCGCTCCACCCGGCGAGGGGGACGTCGAGGCGGTGCGGGCCGCGGCCCAGCAGGTCCGCACCCTGCTGGAGGATCTCGACGCGCCGAGCCGCATCAAGACCAGCGGATCCGCAGGGTTCCACATCCACGTCCCGCTCGACGGATCGGCCCCCTGGGAGCAGGTCTCGGCGCTCGCGCGTGAGCTGGCGGAGGTGGTGTGCGCACGCTCGCCCGACACGCTCACCACGAGCCAGCGCAAGCGTGACCGCAAGGGCCGGGTGTTCGTGGACCGGCTGCGCAACAGCTACGGGCAGACCAGCGTGGCCGCCTACTCCCTGCGTGCGCGGCCGGGCGCGCCGGTGGCCGCACCGATCGAGTGGGAGGAGCTCGGCCGGGTCAGCCCGCGCAGCTACCACCTGCGCAACCTCTTCCGCCGGCTGGGCCAACGCGAGGACCCCTGGTCACAAGCCGCGCCCACGGTCGCCGCAGCTGACCTCGCGGACCGCCTCGCCGGCCTGCGTGCCGACGGCGGCTGACCCCCTCGCGGGTACCTGCCGGCCCCGGCTCGCCGGCCGGGTCCCGCTCCCACCTGCCCAGCGCTGCGGTGGCCGGATGCACGGACGGACACCCTCGGGGTCCGCGGTCCGTTCCTACGGTTGCGGAACCGGCGCCGGTCGCGACCGCTGCCGCCGACCGCTCGACACCCTCCGGCGAAGGGAAGGCCCCCCATGCGCGACCTCCTGCACCGCTACGTGTCGGAGGTGATCTACGGCAGCAACGATGGGCTGGTCACCACCTTCGCGGTGGTCGCCGGGGTCACCGGCGCGGCCCTGGACAACGAGGTCATCCTGATCCTCGGGTTCGTGAGCCTGCTCGCGGACGGGTCGAGCATGGCGGCCAGCGACTTCCTCTCGCACCGCTCGCGCGAGGCACGCGACGGGGAGGACGCGGTGAGGGGGGACGAGCCACCGCCGGCGCGCACCGCGCTGGCGACCTTCGCGGCCTTCCTCATCGCCGGCTCCGTGCCTCTGATCAGCTACATCGTCCCGATCCCACAGTCCTGGCGCTTCCCGGTCGCCGCGCTGCTGACGGGGGTCACGCTGTTCACCATCGGGGCGGCCCGCTCCACGGTCACCTCGCGGTCCTGGTGGCGCAACGGCACGGAGATGTTCCTGGTCGGTGCTGGCGCGGCCGGTATCGCCTTCGTCGTGGGGCGTCTGCTGTCGGACGTCGGCGGCGGCGCGGCGGTGTGAGCCGGCACCCCGACCAGCGGAGCTCAGCTGGGCCCCGGTGGCGGGGTTGCTGATCCTGGCGCTCGACGGGTAGGGCTCATCCGAGGTCGCGGACCTCGTGGCGCCGCGGGTGGGTGCGCGGCCCAGGTGCGGTGACGGGACCCGTCCCGCTCACGGGCAGCGGTCCGGGGCGGGCGAGCAGGTAGCCCTGGGCGGCATCGGCCCCGAGCTCCCGCCAGGTCGCGAGGTCGGCGGCGGTCTCGATGCCCTCGACGATCACGTTCGTGCCGGTCCGTCGCGCGAACAGGACGAGGGAGTCCGCTAGCGAGCGTCTGATCGGGTCGCCGCCGAGGTCCTGGGTGAGGCTCGGGTCGAGCTTGATGTGATCGGGGTTGAGCCGCACGATGTGCCGCAGGCTGGCGAAGCCCGCGCCGGCATCGTCCACCGCCAGCTCGACCCCCCGCCGGCGCAGCGCCTCGATGCCGTGAGCGAGCTGCTGGTAGTCATCGACGGCCGCGTGCTCGGTCACCTCCGCGATCAGCGCGCGGTCGGGGTACCGATCGAGGAGCGCCAGCAGGCGTTCGTCCGCGAGGGTCGTCGGCGAGGCGTTGAACGACAAGGCGACGTCCCGAGACAGGGTGCTGCTGGTCTCGAGGGCCCGACGGATCACCGCGAGCTCGAGCTCGACGCCGAGTCCGAGGTCGGTGGCCCGTGCGAACCACACGTCCGGTGGTGCGCTCGGCGGGCTCGCGAACCGGGTCAGTGCCTCGACCGCGAGCAGGCGCCCGTCGTGCAACGAGAGGATGGGCTGGAACACGACCTCGTACGAGCCCTCGGCCAGGGTCCGCCGCAGGGGCAGTTCCCAGGCGGCACGCTCCTGGTCGTCTGCGGGGGCCGCCACCTCGAGCTCGCGCAGCAGCAGCGTCGACAACCCCGCCTGGAAGCTGCGTCGCAGGGTGAGCGTCGAGCTGCCGGCGAGCGTCCCGATGGCCAGGAACAGGCCGCCGCGGATGAGCCAGTTCAGGAGCAACTGGCTCTCGCCGGTGGCGACATCCAGCGGCATCAGCGGCCCGCACAGCACCGTGGCCGCGACCGCGGTGACGATCCCTCCCGCGGGACCGAAGGGCAAGCCAGCGAGGACGATCGGCAGGTAGAACACGTGCGGAGCAGCCGTGCGGGTACCGCCGGCGGCCCACACCAGGGCCCAGGAGGACGCGAGCAGGACCGCCAGCACCGTGACCCACACGCCGGTGGGACGCCGGATGTCGTGACCGCCCCAGGTCTCCCGCTGTGGCGTCATGGTTCCCCCGTGGACGTGGCGCCTGCGGCCCCGATCACGACTCTCCTGTCGGCCGCGCACCGGCTGAGGCAAGCAGCAGGCGGTCGTCCGATCGGATCGGAGGTGCCGCGCCGGACCATGCGGAGGGGGTGTCGTTACGCTGCCCATCCATGGCCCACCGCCCGCCGCCGTCCCCGCCACCGCGGATCGTCCTCGTGGAGGACGATGCGGGCATCGCGCGGCCGCTGGCCGCAGCGCTGAGCAGCTCCGGCTACCAGGTCGATCACGTCCGCACCGGGACCGAGGCGTTGCGCACCGTCGACGCGCGGACCGCAGCGGTGGTCCTGGACCTCGGGCTCCCCGACGTGGACGGGATCGAGGTGTGCCGACAGCTGCGGAAGGAACACGGAGCCGGCCTCGCGATCCTCATCCTGACCGCGCGCGGTGACGAGACCGACGTGGTCGTCGGGTTGGACGCGGGCGCGGACGACTACGTCAGCAAGCCCTTCCGGCTCGCGGAGCTGCAGGCCCGTCTCCGTGCCCTGCTACGCCGTGCGGAGGGTGGGGGCGGCACGAGCGAGGTGGCGGCGCAGGACGTCCGCGTCGACCGTGCGGCTCGTCGGGCGTTCCGTCGCGGCGAGGAGCTCGATCTCACGCCCAAGGAGTTCGACCTGCTCGCCGTGCTCGTCGCCCACGCCGGCTCGGTCGTCTCCCGGGAGGACCTCCTGCGGAGCGTCTGGGAGACCGAGTGGTTCGGCTCCACGAAGACCCTCGACATGCACGTCTCGACGTTGCGGCGCAAGCTGGGCGACGACCCGACCCACCCGCGCTACATCGCGACGGTGCGGGGGGTCGGGTTGCGGTTCGAGACGGAGCCTGGTCCATGAGACGCCGGCTGCTCGGTGCGATGGTCGCTCTGGTGGCCGCGGCGCTGCTGCTGTTCGCGATCCCGCTCGGGGTGGCGGTCCGGGCGGGCCTCGTCGACCGTGCCTTCGACGGCCTCGCCGGTCAGGTCCAGCAGCTCGCGACCTTCCTCGAGGTGCGCGCTCGCACCTGCGGTGAGGTCCAGCTGTGGGTGCGGCTCGCCGCGGAGGACGGGGTGGACCTCGCCACGTTCGGCCCGGATGGCGACGTGCGCTTCGCCGCGGGGCGGACACCCCCCGCACCGGCGGGACCTGAGGTCACCAGCGCCCTGACGGGCGTCGTCGGGCGGGACCGCACCGGCGGGCAGCTGCGGGTCGCCGTGCCCCTCTCCACCGGGGTGTGCAGCAGCCCACTCGTGCTCCGCGGTGCGACCTCCGACGCCGCGCTGGTCGGGTCGATCCGTCGCAGCCTGCTCGCCATCGCGGGCACCGGCGCCGGGGTGCTGGCCGTCGCCGCGGCGGCCGGCTGGTGGACCGGGCGTCGGCTGTCGACGCCCTTCGAGCGGCTCGCCGGCTCCGCGCGCGCGCTCGGGCACGGCGACTTCACTGCCCGGGCACCACGCAGCGCTCTGGCCGAGGCCGACCAGATCGCCGCCGCCCTGGACGCCACGGCGGACCGGCTGGGACGAGCCGCCCAGCGTGGTGCGGCCTTCACCGCGGACGCCTCCCACCAGCTGCGGACCCCGCTGACGGCCCTGCAGCTCCACCTCGATGCCCTCGCCGCGGAGGGCGTGGCACCACAGACCGTCGCGGCGGCCCAGGCGGAGGCCGACCGGCTCGGCGCCACCATCGGTGAGCTCGTGGCGCTGACCCGGCCCGACGCGGACGTCGAGGAGGTGGACATCGGCGCGCTCGTGGCCGAGCGGGTCGAGGCGTGGCGGCTGCGGGCGGAGGCGGCCGGCCGCGAGCTGCGGGTGGAGCAGGCCATGACGCCGCGCGTGCCGGTGCGTGCTGCCGCGGTGGGCCAGGCGCTGCAGGTGCTGCTGGACAACGCGTTGACCCACGGCCAGGGCCCCATCGAGGTCCGGGTGACCCCGACCGTGCCGAGCGCGGACCTGCGGGGGGTCCAGGTGTGCGTCGTGGACCGTGGGCCCGGGTTCGACGCGACCGCGGTGCTGCGACCGACCAGCCGGGACCGCGGCGCGGTGCCCGTCCACGGTGGCCGCGGCCTCGCCCTGGCGCGCTCCCTGGTCGAGGCCGAAGGGGGCCGGCTGCTGCTGGACCCGTCCCCGCAGGGCACACGGGCCTGTCTGGTGCTGCCAGGCCGGTGATGGCGGCCGCCGCCCGTGGGTGTGGCGGGCCTTGACCGAAGCTTTACCTGCCCGCGGGTCCGCCCTGACCCGCCGGTCCGTACGGTCCTGCATCGAGACGCCCCACCGGAGCAGACCCGGAGCAGATCGCGCCAGCGGGACCCGGCGTGGGGGCCGAGACCAGGAAGGAGCCGCCATGCAGGCATCGGACCGAGTCCACGTGCCATCGAGCGATCACCGCGTCGGCACCGGTGCGCCGACGCCGCCGACCCCACCAGCGACCGCCCAGCAGCCACCGCCGCCGCCGCGGTCGGCACCCACCGAGGCGACCGCGCCCGCAGCGGGCGGGTTGCGCCTACGCAGCTACGTCGCGGTCGGTGCCCTCACCGCCGTCGTCTCCGCCGGGGTC
>JBKHDS010000043.1:0-10857 GCA_046541215.1 Nitriliruptoraceae bacterium | reverse complement strand
CGCTGGTGGGTGCCACCGAGCCCGGCCCCGCCACCTCCTACCCCCCCCGCAGATCCCCCTCAGGCGAACAGCCGCTCACGCCCGAGGTGCGGCTGCAACGCGAGCGGCACGCGCACGCTGCCATCCGGTTGCTGGTGCTGTTCGACCAGCGCGATGATCGCCCGCTGCACGGCGAGCGCCGTGCCGTTGAGCGTGTGCACCAGCACGTTGTCCCCGTCGGGGGTGCGGATGCGTGTCCTGAGCCGGCGCGCCTGGTAATCGGTGGTGTTCGAGCAGGAGGTCACCTCGCGGTACGCGCCCTGTCCGGGCAGCCACGCCTCGAGGTCGAACTTCCGCGCCGCCGAGGCCCCGAGGTCACCGACGGGGATGTCCACCACCTGCGCGTGGATCTCCAGCCCGGTGAAGATCTCCTCCTCGATCGCCAGGATGCGCTCGTGCTCCTCGCTGGAGGCGTCCGGAGTGACGAAGGAGAACAGCTCGACCTTCTCGAACTGGTGGACGCGCAGGATCCCGCGCGTGTCCTTGCCGTGGGCACCCGCCTCGCGCCGGAAGCAGGGCGAGTAGCCCGCGTAGCGCAGCGGCAGCTGATCGGGCTCGAGGAGCTCGTCGAGGTGGAGCCCGGCGAGCGGTACCTCCGAGGTCCCGACGAGGTAGAGATCGTCGTCACGGGTGGCGAACAGCTGCTGCTCGTCGGTCGGCAGGAAGCCGGTGCCGTACATGGCCTGCTCACGGACCAGCACCGGCGGGATGACCGGGGTGTGGCCGTGACGCATCGCGACCTCGATGGCGTACCGCACGAGGGCGAACTCGAGCAGGGCGCCCTCGCCCTTGAGGTAGGCGAAGCGGGCCCCGGAGACCTTCGCGCCGCGCGCCAGATCGAGCGCGTCGGCAGCCTCGAGGAGCTCGACGTGATCCTTCGGGTCGACGATCTCCGGTCGCGGCGGACCGATCGTGCGCAGCACGACGCCATCACCCTCCACGCCGTCGGGAGCGGCCGGGTCGGGCAGGTTCGGCACCCGGGAGAAGGCGGCGGCGTGCTCGTCACGGACGGCGGCCAACTCCCCCTCGAGCCGAGCGACCTCGTCCTTGAGGGACTGCGCCGCCTCGATCATCTGGGCCCGCTGCTCCGGCGGTGCCTGCCCGATGCCTCGGGACGCGGCGCGTTGCTCGGCCCGAGCCCGATCGACCGCGGCGGTCAACGCGCGACGCTGCTCGTCGAGCGCACGGAGGTGGTCGAGGTCGCTGCGGTCAACCCCACGGCGGGCGAGCGCCGCCGCCGTCGCCTCGGGATCGTCGGTGAGTCGTCTGGGATCGATCATGGCCGCAAGGCTAGTGCGCGCGGCAGCACGACCCTCAACGAGCCTTCCCGGGCGCAGGGAGCCGTCGCCGGCAGAACCGTGCTCGCGACGACGGTCGGCCAGCACGCAGGTGCCGGGCCCTGGGGGGTGCGGGGACCCAGGGCCCGGCGTCGGCTGCCCGAGGGCAGCCAACGGTGGCAGCGTTCCGGCGGAGGTCGCGACACCCGGACGGCGGCCCGACCGGGGGTCGCGCGGTCCGCTCCCACCGTCGGAGGAGCGTGTCAGTGGTTCGCGACGGAGGTCGCCGTGGATGGACCGGACCTGGTACCTCCCGGGAGGACCACGACCTCGGTCACACCGGGACGGGCGGGCCGCCGTCCGGGTGCTGGACCATCGGCGTGCCGTCGACGAGCACGAGCTCGGGCTGGACCCGACGCAGGTCGACCTCGCCGCGCCGTGCCGCGCCGATGAGCGCCTCGGGGTCGGTGAACGCGGCGAGCTGCTCGAGGGTGCGGCGCGTCGGGAAGATCATGTGGATCTCCCCGGCCGCGTGGGCCGCCAGCGCCGCCCGCGGGCTGGTCCACCGCAACGAGGTGGTCTCGACGTCGTCGTGCGTCGCGCGCTGGTCGACGGGGGCCCGAGCGACGAGGAAGCGGGTGTCGTACCGGCGCGGCGGCCCGACCGGGGTCACCCACCACGACCACATCGCCAGGGCGTCGAGGTCGAGGACGAGCCCGTGGTCGGCGAGCCACGGCCGCCAGTCGAAGGCACCGTCGCGGGAGGCGAGCACCGACCGGGTCCTGGCCACCTCCTCGGCGGACACCGACCCGGGACGGACGGGCCGACCGTCGCGGTGTCGCGCCAGCAGCAGACCACACTCCTCGAAGGTCTCGCGGACGGCGGCCACCAGCATCGTGCGGGCCGCAGCCTCGTCGGCGACCCCGAGCCGGGCCACCCAGCCGCCGGGGTCGCTGAGGCGTACCCGGGACGCGGGCAGCTCGTCCTGCTCCTCGAGCTTGCCGCCGGGGAACACCAGCGCACCCGGCGCGAACACACTGTCCGGGTGCCGTTCGAGCAGCAGCACCTCGACGCCTCGGCCTGCGGGTATCGCCGGACCGAGGTCGGCTGCCGGGTCTGCGGGCGCCGCCGGATCGGCGGACGTCCCCGGTGGGTCGCGGACGACGATGACCGTGACCGCGTCCTGCACGGGCACCAGGTGGCGGCTGGACGGACCCGGTGGGCTTCCGGGACCGCTCCCGGCCCCGGCGCCGCGCCGATCGCTCACCCGGCCCGCCCCAGGATCGCCTCCACCTCGACCGGTGCCCCGAGCGGAAGCGCGGCCACACCGACGGCCGATCGGGCGTGCACGCCGGCATCCCCGAGCACCTCACCGAGCAGCTCGGAGGCGCCGTTGGCGACGAGGTGGTGCTCAGCGAAGGCGGGCGTCGAGGCGACGAAGACCGTCAGCTTGATGACCCGCACCGCGTCCAGCGACCCGAGGGCCGCGGCGCCGACCGCCAGCACGTTCAGCGCCGCGACGGCAGCCTCGGCGGCCCCTTCGGCGGTGGTCAGCTCCGCACCGAGCCGCCCGGTCACGGCCAGGACGCCGTCGCGGACCGGGAGCTGCCCCGCGGTCAGGACGAGGTCCTCGGCGAGGGCGTAGGGCTGGTACGCCGCGGCGGGGGTGGGCACCTCCGGCAGGCTCAGCCCGAGTGCAGCGAGGCGCTCGGCGGCACGGGACACCTCACGCCTCCTTCGGACGCTTGAAGTAGGCCACGTTCTCCGCCACCGCGACGAGCTCCCAGCCGTCCTCGCCCCACTGGTTCAGGATCTGCTGCAGGGCGTGGCTGATGAGGGGGGCGGTGGCGTACTCCCAGCGGGTCACGGGTGCTCCTCGGGCTCGGGGTCGTCTCGGGCGTGTTCGTACCCGAGCCTGCCACACGGGTGCAACACCGTCGGCGCCCGTCGGCTGGCAGCAGCGCGTCAGGCCCTGGCCGGGCCCGTCAGCCGGCCTGGGCGATGCGGCCGGCCCGCTCGAGCAGGATCCGCCGCTCCGACTCGCCGAGGCCGCCCCACACGCCGTACAGCTCCTGATGCTCGAGCGCGTACCGCCGGCACTCGTCGATGACGGGACAGCGGCAGCACACCTCCTTCGCGGCAGCCTCCCGCTCCACGCGCTGGCGTTTCGCCTCGAACCCATGCGGCCCGAAGAACAGGCCGGCGTCGGCGCCACGACAGCGCGCCTCGAGCTCCCAGCCCGCTGCGGTATCGCCGACCTCGGCGACGAGCGCGAGGCGGACCGGACGCGAGACCTCGTCCACGTGCTCCCCCTCCGGCCGATCCCGTCACGCGCGGGATCGCTGGACAGCGGAACCCTACGACCTCGCGGGCACCGGCACCAGACCCGGGCTGCTTGCCAGTGGCACGCGGATGCTCACTCCTGCGTGCGGACCTGCTCGCCCGACGGGGACGCCGGCGCCTCGGCGGCCTCCCCTGAGGACGCCGAGGTGGGGGCGGTGAAGGGCTCGACGAGCACGACCGCGCCCTCGACCCCGTGGACCTGCACGGGTGTGCCGACCTTGGCGCGCTTGGTCTCGCCGGTCCAGCGGGCGCGCCACAGCGCCCCGTCGATGTAGACGTGCCCCTCGGGGTTGAGCACCGACCGGACGATGCCGGGTCGGCCCACCAGATCCTCGACCGTGACCCCCTCCGGACCGGCTTGGGCCCGCAGCACCGAGGTCATGATGAACACGAAGAACACCAGCGCTGTCAGCGTCGTGCCGGCGACCAGCCACCACGGCAGCGCGAGCGCGTCGGCCGCGTAGAGGTTCAAAGAGCCCACCACGAAGGCGACGGTCGCCGCCAGCGTCACCCACCCGAACCCGGCGATGGCCGTGTCGACGGCGTACAGGAGCAACCCCAGCACGACCAACGCCACCGCCCACCAGGTGACCGGCAGGACCCACAGCCCGAAGACCCCGATCGACGCGGTGATGATCCCGGCGAGACCGGCCACGCCGAAGCCGGGCTGGAACACCTCGAACAGCAGCAGGCCGAGGCCGACGACCAGCAGCAGGTAGATGAACGGTGCCGTCGTGGCCGCGTGGAGCAGGCGCCGTACCAGCCCGAGCGAGTGGAAGCGGACCTCGACCTGATCAGCTCGCATCGACAGCGTCGTGTCCCCGACCGTGGTCCCGTCGAGCTCGACCAGCAGCGGCTCGAGCCCCTGCGCGGTCAGGGTCACGGCGTCAGCGTCCACGAGGTCCTCGGCGGGCACGGCCTCGGTGAGCAGCCGCTCCGCCAGAGCGACGTCCGCCCCGGCTGCGGTGAGGAACGCCTCGGTGCGGGTGCCGACCGGGTAGGTGCCGTCGAGGTCGGTGAGGTCGGCCGGATCCAGCGGCCCGACCGTCGCGTCCAGCGAGATCGCCCGGATGTCGGCGGCGAGCCACAGCAGGCCCGCAGCCCCGGCGGCCTCCGCACCGGTGCCCAACGGGCCGATGAGCGCTGCGACCGGGACGGGCGAGTCCTCGATCGTGCGCAGCAGATCGTCCACGTCGACCGAGACCCCGCCACCGGAGGTGTACTGCAGCACCACGAGCTCGGAGCCCTCGCGCTCGGCGATCGCCAGGACGTCACGGATCTGGGCCACCACTGGCGGGTCGATGAACCCACCCCGCAGCGGCAGGATCTCCACCGAGGTGGTGGCCACCTCCCCGTCATCCGGGGTCCCGTCCTCGGCTCCCTCCTGCGCCTGGGACGGTGCCGCGAGCACCGTGCCGAGCAGGGCGAGACCGAGCGCCAACGAGGTGGCGAGCAGGACGGTGCGGCGCAGCAGCGCGAAGGAGGCAGTCATGCCCGACAGGGTATCCAGACGGCCCGCCACGCCCCGCCCCCGCCCGCGCGGCCCGTTAGGCTCGAACGTCACCCGCCGCCGCTGCCTCGGCACCGACGGCGCCCGAGCCCACCCGCGATGCCGAAGGGAGCTGCGCGATGAGCACCTCGGGTCGTGCGCAGGGCGGGTACGACGCCCTGCTCGGCCCGAACGTGAGCATCGTGACCGGCAAGGGCGGCGTGGGCAAGACCACCGCCGCGGCGGCGCTGGCGCTCGCCGGAGTGGCCTCCGGGCGACGCACGCTGCTCGTCGAGGTCGAGGGCCGGCAGGGGTTCAGCCGCCTGTTCGGGACCCAGCCGTGGGACTACACCGAGCGCGAGTTCCGCCCCGGGCTGTGGGGTAGTGCCATCGACCCGGCCGAGGCGGTGTACGAGTACCTCGAGCTGTTCTACGGGATCAAGCGGATCCAGTGGATGATGGAGCGCTCCAACGCGCTGGACTTCGTGACCACGACGGCCCCGGGACTGCGCGACCTGCTGCTGGTCGGCAAGCTGTACGAGCTGGAGGCCCGGCGCCGACCCGACGGCCGGCGGGCCTACGACCTGATCGTGGTCGACGCGCCGCCGACGGGACGCATCGTCCCCTTCCTGCTGGCCCCCGAGGCCGTCACCGACATCGTGCGGGTGGGACCGATCCGGCGTCAGGCCGGCCGCATCAAGGACATGCTGACCGATCCCCGCCGGGTGCAGGCGATCATCGTCACCCTGCTCGAGGAGATGCCGGTGCGCGAGGCGACCGAGGGGGTGGTCGCGCTGGCCGGCGCCGGGATCGCCACCGGGCCGCTGCTCGCCAACCAGGTGGCGCTGCCCCGCGTGACCTCCCACGCGCTCGAGCGGCTCCACCACCTCGGCGCGGACGGGGTGCGCGAGCGGGCGCAGGCGCACGGGGCGCGCATGTCCGGCCGGACGAGCGAGCTGGTCGTGGAGCTCGCGGCGGCCCACGTGGCCCGGCAGGAGCTGCAGGCCACCCTGCGTGCCGAGCTCACCACGACCGGCGCGAGCGTCCTCGGCCTGCCGCTGCTGACCGGGGCCTCCTTCGGGGTCGCCGACCTCGAGGTGCTGGCCGACACCCTCGCGCTCCAGGTCGGCGAGGACGGCCCGCGCGCCCGGGAGGCCATCGACGCGGCCGGGCTCGCCGCTGTCACGGGGCAGGGGTGGGCATGACGACCCAGGCGAGCGGCGCGGAGGACCTCCGGGAGGCGATCGCGAGCGCCCACGTCCTGGTGACCACCGGTGCCGGCGGGGTGGGCAAGACCACCTCCGCCGCGGCCATCGGCCTGGCGGCCGCCGGGCTCGGGCGCCGCACGCTGGTGCTCACGATCGACCCGGCCCGGCGCCTGGCCCAGGCGATGGGCCTGGACACGCTGGACGACACCCCGAGCCCCGTCCCGCTCGACGATGCCCACCGCGCGGCCGGAGGTGAGCTGTGGGCGATGATGCTCGACATGCAGACCACCTTCGACCGGCTGATCGAGCGTCACGCGAGCTCCCCGGCCGAGGCCGAGGCCATCACCTCCAACCGGATCTACCGGCAGCTGTCCTCGACCCTGTCGGGGACGCAGGAGTACATGGCCATGGAGCGCCTGCACGAGCTCCATGAGGAGGGCCGCTTCGACCTGCTCGTGATCGACACGCCACCGACGCGTTCGGCCCTGGACTTCCTCGACGCGCCGCGCCGGATGACCTCCTTCCTCGAGGGCCGGCTGCTGAGGCTGCTGCTCAAGCCCGGGGTCGCGGCCGGGCGCGGCATCGGGCGGGTCGTGGGCGCCGGAGCCGCCGCGTTCATGCGGGTCGCCGGGCGCGTGACCGGGATGGAGCTGCTCCAGGACCTCGCTGACTTCTTCCGCGACTTCGAAGGCATGTACGACGGGTTCAAGCAGCGCGCCGAGGAGGTGCTCGACCTGCTGCGCAACCCGACGTCCCGCTTCGTGGTCGTGACCTCCGCGGAGCCGCCGCCGCTGCGCGAGGCGCGGTACTTCCTCGAGCGGCTGGAGCAGGAGGGGCTCCACGCCGCGGGGGTCGTCGTCAACCGGATCCACCCCGAGGTCCCCCGGGACCCCACCGACGCCGGACTCGCCCGCGCGGTCCGCGGGCTCGAGATCGACGCCGGGCTCGATCCCGACCTGCCGTCCGACCTCGATCCCGGCAGTGACGATGACCTCGCGGTCGCCGGCGCGCTGCGCCTGCTCGCCGACACCCGCAACCTCGCCGCACGCCAGCGGCGGGACGTCGCCGCGGGCCTGTACGGCGTGCGCGTGCCCGCGCTCGTCGAGGTTCCGTTGCTCGCCGGCGACGTCCACGATCTGGCTGGCCTCGAGCAGATCGCCAGCACCCTGCTGACCGGGAGGAGCCGATGACCACCCCGAACGGTGCCGCGAACGAGCCACACGACGACCACGATGAGGACGCTGACGACGCCACGCCCGACGGCACGACCGAGCAGGAGGACACCGACACCGAGGAGGCCCACGGCACCTCGCTGGCCGAGTTCGTCGCGCCGCAGGGCGGCCCACCGCCACCTCGACGCACGGGGGTGTTCCTGGACCCCGAGGACCTCCGCGACCACGTCAGCAAGCTCGTCCGCGCCACGCTCGGTGGCCACGAGGTGGACGCGTTCGGCAACATCACCTTCACCCACGACGACGCACGGGTGTTCATCACCGTCGCTGGGAGTCCCGTCGGTCCGCAGGTCGGGGTGTTCTCCGTGACCAACGTCGAGGTGCCCTACACCCCGGAGCTCGGCTACTTCCTGCTGACCACCAACCACCGGCTCGGGTTCGGTGCCTTCAGCTACGACCCGCGCCACGGTGCCATCTGGCTGCGGCACACCCTGCTCGGCACCGCCCTCGACCTGCCGGAGCTCCAGACCGCGGTGCTCGCGATCGCCACGACCGCCGCAGGGCTGGACCACGAGATCAAGGACCGGTTCGGGGGCCGACGCTTCCAGGACGCACCGGACGACGTCCAGCGGCGCATGGAGCCGCCGGAGGCGGAGCAGGACGGCCCTCCGCCGAACGCCCGCGGCTACCTCTGACCCCGCCCGGGGCCCCCGGTACCCTCAAGCGCTGGAACCAGCCGACACGCGCGGTCGTCCAACCGGCGTCAGCGGCCCTGCCTCGTGAGCACGGGTCCGTCGCCAAGAACCGCCGGGGACCGCCCGGACGCCGAGCATGAGGTCACGGGTGAACGAACAGCGCACACGACCGCTCGGCCTGCGGATCGCAGGTCGCGTCGGGGCGATCATCGCCCGGCTCGTGCTGATCGCCGTCATCGTCGTCGCGACCGGCCTGCTGCTCGGCGCCATGGTCCTGCCCGGGGCACTGGCGACCGACCGGCTGCTGGGAGCCGTCCGCGACGACGTGCTGGACGTCCCCCCGCTCGATGAGGCGGACACCCCGCCACAGAACTCCTACGTCTACGCCGCGGATGGGAGCGAGCTCGCGGAGCTGACCTTCGAGGAGAACCGTGTCCCGGTCACCTTCGAGGAGATCCCCGAGGTCGTGATCGACGCCGTGCTCGCCACCGAGGACGCCAACTTCTACGAGCACGAGGGGGTGAACCACGTCGCCATCGCCCGTGCGGCGCTGACGAACCTGCGGGCCGGCGGCATCGAGTCGGGGGCCTCCACGATCACCCAGCAGTACGTGAAGATGACCTTCCTCAGCCCCGAGCAGACGCTGGCTCGCAAGGTCGAGGAGGCGATCTACGCCATCCAGCTCGAGCGCGAGCTGCCCAAGGACGAGATCCTCGAGCGCTACCTCAACCGCAGCTACTTCGGGGTCGGGGTGTACGGCATCGGGACCGCTGCGGAGCGCTACTTCTCCAAGGAGATCGGCGACCTCAGCCTCAGCGAGGCCGCGACCCTGGCCGGGCTCCTGCGCGCCCCGGAGGCCAACAACCCGATCAACAGCCTGGAGAACGCCGAGGCACGCCGCGACATCGTCCTACGCCAGATGGCCACCCACGGTTTCGTCACCCCGGCACAGGCCCAGGCGGCCATCGACCAGCCGCTCGAGGTGGAGATCTCCGCGCCGCCGGTGCCGGCCAACCCGTACTGGAGCCGCTGGGTGTCCCGGCTGCTGGTGAACGAGGAGGTCGCCGAGGCGCTCGGCACGCAGCTCGATGCCCTCGAGGCGATGGGCCCGACGCGCGAGGAGCGGACCCGGTTCGTGTTCCAGTCGGGTCTGCGGATCCACACCACCCTCGACCCCGAGATGCAGGCCGAGGCCGAGGCAGCGTTGCGCCGCGCGCTGCTCCCGGAGGAGGCCGGCCCCGCGGACGTCGCGCAGGCACCGTCCGGCTCCATCGTCTCGGTCGAGCCAGGTACCGGCGCCATCCAGGCGATGGCGGTGGGCCCCCGCACCTTCGGCAGCTGCGTCGAGGACGGCGAGTGGGCCGGGCAGCTCGAGTCCGGCGAGCTGCTGTGTGACCGCACCGTCGTGAACCCGGCCGTTCCCTCGATGGGTGCCTCGGGCCGCCAGGCCGGTTCCGCCTTCAAGCCCTTCGTGATGACCGCCGCGCTCGAGGACGGGATCTCGGCCGGGCTCACCCTGGACGCGCGCTACCCGCAGCCGATCGAGGGCTGCCCGGACACGAGCACCTCCAGCGGCTGGTGGGAGCCCCGCAACGCCGGCGGCAACGACGTCCTGAACATGTACGAGGGCATCGCCCGCTCCTCCAACATCTACGCCGCGCTGATGATCGCCGAGGTCGGTCCGAGCCGGGTCGCGGACACCTTCGAGCGGCTCAGCGGGTTCACGCTCGACCCGAACACGGTGTTCTGCCCGCTCGCGCTCGGCACCACCGACGTCTTCCCGCTCGCGATGGCCAGCGCCTACGCGACCTTCGCCAACCGCGGTGAGTACTGCCCCCCGTACCCCATCGAGCGCATCGAGGGGCCGGACGGGCGGGTCCTGTGGGAGCACAACGAGGAGTGCGAGCGCGTCCTCGAGGAGGACGTGGCCGACCGCATCGTCGACGTGCTCGCCGGCACGGTCTCGAGCGGGGGAACCGGCTCCGTCGCCAACCTCGGCGAGTGGCCGACCCGAGGCAAGACCGGGACCACCAACGACAACCGCGATGCCTGGTTCGCCGGCTTCATCCGGCAGCTCGCCACCGCGGTGTGGGTGGGCTACCCGAACGACGACCACGTCTTCGAGACCGAGCAGCAGGCACGCGCCTTCTGCGACGAGCCGCTGCCGGGTACCGACACGGTCTGCGACCGTACCGCGACCCAGGTCATGAGGGACGTCACGATCGGTGGTCGGTACTACGACCAGGTCTTCGGTGGCACGATCCCGGCCCCGATCTTCGCCGACTACATGGGCAACATCGTCGAGCGCTACGAGCCGGAGGGATTCCCCGACCCCGGCCCGCTGCCGACCGCCCCGGTCCCGGACCTGCTGCAGGCCGCGTCCATCGAGGAGGCCGAGGAGATCGCCCTGGAGGCGGGCTTCCGACTGGACATCGAGGACGTCGAGGACTACCGCACGGAGGGGACCTTCGTCGGCCAGGAGCCCGAGCCGGGGAGCCGGCAGGCGCTCGGGGCGCGGCTGATCCTGCAGGTCTCGGACGGAACCGGGGTTCCACCGACGCTGCCGGACGTCACCGGGCTCCCGCTGGACGAGGCGTCCACGCGGCTGTTCGAGGTCGGCTACGCGAACCTGTT
>JBKHDS010000042.1:0-10887 GCA_046541215.1 Nitriliruptoraceae bacterium | reverse complement strand
CGCGGTACCGCCGCGGTCCTGCTCGCTCGGCACGCGCGCGAGGAGCTCGGCGTCGAGCTCGGGCCAGCGGGTGCTGCCGGGTAGGGTCAGGACGCGCAGCGGGACCGCGCTCGGGCGGGTCGCGGCGAAGGTCAAGGCCCCCCGGGTCACCTCGAGATCGACCCCGCCGGGGAGGGTGAGCCGGTCTCCCGGCACGGCAGCCAGCACCCGGGCGACGGTGTCGGCCGCGGGTGCCTGCGGCACGAACGGATCGAGCGCCGCCCGTACCACCCGCCGCGCGAGGGCCCGGTGGGCGCGACGCAGCGCGGGGCGTTGCACGATGACGAGCTGACCGAGGAGGTGCACCGGGACCGCGTCACGCGCGACGCGCGCGAGGGCGTCCGCATCGTCCGCGGCGAGGGCCGCCAGGCGCGTCACCGCGCCGACCGGGTCCGGTGCGACGCGGTGCAGGGCCGGCAGGACCTGGTGGCGGACGACCGAGCGCCGCACCGCCGGATCGCGGTTGGTCTCGTCGGTCGCCACCGGCAGCCCCTCACCGGCGACGAACGCGTGGACATCACCACGGCGCAGACGTAGCAGGGGCCGGTAGCGGCGCCCGTCGCGGGGCGCCATCGCCCCGAGCCCATCGATCCCGGTGCCGCGCGCCGCCCGCAGCAGCACGGTCTCGGCCTGGTCGTCGGCGGTGTGCCCGAGCAGGATCGCCTCGGCACCGAGCCGGTCCGCGGCGTCGGCGAGCGCGGCGTGACGGACCGCGCGCGCGGCCGCTTCGGGACCGCCTGCCCCGGGTGGCACCTGGACCCGGTCGCTGCGCGAGGCCGCACCGAGCCAGCGTGCGTGCTGGGCTACCAGCCGCGCCTCGGCGTCCTCGACCTCAGCGCTGCGCAGGCCGTGGGCGACGTGGACCAGGGTGAGCCGCAGGTCCGGGCGCGCCTCAGCGGCGAGGAAGGCGAGCGCCGTGGAGTCCGGTCCCCCGGAGCAGCCGACGACGACCGCCGCCTCGGCTGGCAGCCCCGCAAGCTGGGTCGCGACCTCGGTGACGAGCGCGGCACGCGAGCGACCGGGTGGCAGCGCCGCGACCGGCAGGGCGCGAGCCCGGGCGCCCACCCCCCGGTGCCCCCCGGTCGGCGACGTCCGGGTCCCCTCGGTGCTCACGGCTGCGCGGGGTCGCCGACGCGGTCCAGCCAGGCGTCGGGGTCACCGATCTCGTCCGCTCGAGGCAGGTTCTCGGCCGCGGCGAAGGCCTGGTTCAGACCGTCGGTGCCCGCCCGGTCGAGCACGGCGCGGACGAAGACCTCCCCCTCGCGGTACTGCCGACGCTTCATCTCGAGCCCCGCGACGGCGGTGAGGATCCTGGACGCGAGGTCGCCGGTGCGGTTGGCCAGGGCCGTCCGCACCGCCTCCGGATCGGTGATGCCGGCGCGCTCGGCCGAGTACATCGTCGTGTTGCCGTGGCCCTCGAGCAGGCTCATGAGGCCCTGGGCCTGGTCCATCACCTCGGCCTGCTCCGGGGTCAGGACCGTCTCCAGCAGCGGCTTGAGCTCACCGGTCTCCTTCGCCCGCGCGATCGCGGCGGGGAGCTTCGGCGCGAGGTCCGCGAGGCGGTTGGCATCGATGTCGGTGTGTGCGAGGTAGCTCGCGACGAGGTCGCGGAGGTGGTCACCGAGCCAGCCACCGGTGCCGTCGAACTGGAGCCGGTGGGTGACCTCGTGGAGGACCACGGTGCGACGGATGTCATCGGCGAGCTCCCCGTGCTCCTGCGCGAGCGCCAGCACGTTCGGGCCGACCAGCAGCAGCTGGCCGCTGCCGGGCCCGGCCAGCGGCAGCACGAACTGGCCGAGGACCTTGGTGGACAGCAGCCCGAGCAGCGCGCCGAGCTGGAGCCCGAGCACGCGGCGGCTGATGGCGGGTCGCTGCTCGAGCCGGTCGCGCAGCGGCTCGAAGGTCGCCGCGATGACCTCCAGGTTGGTCCGCACCCAGGCGCTGCGGCCGACCACGCGGATCGACGTCGGTGGCAGCTGCGACCCGAGCCCGGTGAAGGCCCGTGCCGCCGCGTCGATCGTGGGCAGCTCAGCGTGCACAGCTCGGGTCAGCGCCGCTGCGCGCGCGGGGTCGTGTCGCGGGAAGGGCGCGACGACGCGCGCGGTCCGCAGAGCCACCTCGGTATCGACCAGGGATCGGTGGCCGTTCGGGCCGGACGGCGAGGTCGTCGGTGCGGCCGGTTCGGAGGTCAGCTGCCCGCCTTCGCCCGCTCCGGGCCGACGACGCGGAAGCGGTAGATGAGCAGCAGGAGCGCGAGTCCGATGAAGCCGAGGCCGGCGAGCAGCCACGCCGCAGCCCAGGTGAAGGGGGTCTCCCGGTCGGCGTAGTCGCCGAGGTCGCGGGCCGGGTTCTCCTCCTCGCCCCGGGGGGCCGGTTCAGGTCCGATGGGGGCATCGTCGACCGCGAGGATGAGGGATCCCGCGGCGTCCGCGGTCGTCGCCGCGTCGCCCACCCCGGGGTCGGCCAGGGCCGACGCTGGGAGCAGCAGCACGGCGAGCACCATGGTGAGCAGCACGCTCCAGCGGCGCATGGTGGGACCTTTCGCACGACGGGACCGACGGCGGACGGGAGCCTACCCGCTCGCTCGCGCGGGACCCCAGCCGTCGTCCGCCACGGTGCGCGGCGCGCATCTGGTTGCTAACGCAACTAGATGCCGTATGCTCCCCCTCATCGCGACGCCCACGACGTTCCACCCGACCCGAGCCCACCCCCACCGATCCTCCTGGAGCGACCATGCCGGCCATCACCGTCGACGACCTGCTGACCCTGCCGCGCGTCACGCCCGCACCGGCGGGGGTCGCGCGCAGCCGCACGGTCCGATCGATCACCACCGCACCGCGTGGCTTCGAGGGCGAGGGCTTCCCCGTGCGACGCGCCTTCGCCGGGGTGGACCTCGCCGACCTCGACCCCTTCATCCACCTCGACCAGATGGGTGAGGTGGAGTACGCGCCGGGCGAGCCGAAGGGGACCCCGTGGCACCCCCACCGCGGCTTCGAGACCGTGACGTACATGCTCGACGGCACGCTGCAGCACGCCGACTCCCACGGCGGCGGTGGGCTGATCACCGACGGCGACACCCAGTGGATGACCGCAGGCTCCGGGATGCTGCACATCGAGGCGCCCCCGGAGGAGGTCGTGCTGAAGGGCGGGCTGTTCCACGGCTTCCAGCTGTGGGTGAACCTGCCGCGGGCGCTGAAGTGGAACGCGCCGCGCTACCAGGACCTGCGCGCGGGCGACGTCGGGCTCGTGACGTCCCACGACGGCGGGGCGCTGCTGCGCATCATCGCGGGCGAGGTCGCCGCGGTGGTCGGGCCGGGCTCCACCTCGACGCCGATCACGCTGATCCATGCGACGCTGGAGCCCGGCGCCGAGCTGCGGCTGCCCTGGCCGAGCGGGTTCAACGCGCTCGCCTACACCCTCGCCGGCCGCGGCACGGTCGGCGCCGAACGCCGACCGATCGAGATGGGCCAGCTCGCGGTGTTCGGGGCGGGTGACGAGCTCGTGGTCACCGCGGCGAAGGCCCAGGAGTCGCGGGCGCCCAAGCTGGACGTGCTGCTGCTCGGCGGCCGGCCGATCCGTGAGCCGGTGGCCTGGTACGGCCCCTTCGTGATGAACAGCAGGGCCGAGGTCATCCAGGCCTTCGAGGACTTCCAGGCCGGCAAGCTCGGGCGCATCCCGGCGCTGCACGACCACGGCAACGTCGACGTCGCCGACCGCTGAGTCCGCGTCTCAGATCTGCGCGATCGCCCAGGTGACCGTGTCGTACCACCACTGCGTGTTCGGCGGGCAGTAGGTCGAGGCGAACTCCCAGTCGACGTCGTCGGTGTCGTAGAGCGCGCCGAGCCGCTCGGTGTATCCGTCGATCGCCTGCTCCCAGGAGTCCCAGGCGCGCAGGCCGCTGGGGCCGCCGCTGCCACCCCAGCCCCACACGTTGTGGGTGCCCTGCGGGTGCATCTTCCCACCGTTGGACTCCGCGATGGAGATCGCGACGACCACGCGCGGATCGACGTCGTGGCGCAGCCCGGCCTCGACGAACAGCTCCGCGTGCTCGGCCAGCGGTGCGCCCCGTCCGTCCAGGAAGGCACGGATGCGCTCGGGGGTGACCTCGGTCCCGTCGGCAGCGACGTAGCGCAGGGCCTCCTCATCCGCGGCCTGAGTGGTCTCGCGGTCCAGCCGCGGGAGCGGCTCCACCTCGGCGACACGCTCGGTGGGAGCGTCCGGGTCGCGCTCGGCCTCCTGGGGGTCGACGGGGCCGACCCCGTCGTCCGGCTCGTCGTCCAGCCCGTCCAGCGGGGTCAACGCGTCGAGCGGTGCGACCGCTGAGGTGTCCGGTGCGCTGGGGTCGTGGGCATCCGCACCCCGTCCGTCATCCGCCCCGGCGGGCCGGTCCAGGGTCGCGGTCCCACCACCGGCCTCCTCCGTCCGCGGGTCGGAGCCGGCGGTGGAGGTGGCACCGACGGCCGCGATGGTGGCGGCGCCGGCGAGGAGCGTCAGGGTCGTGAGCAGCCGGGTCCGGCGCTGCTCGGGGCTGAGGGCGGCAAGCAGGCCTGGGGAGCGTGGCACATCGTTCCTCGGAGACGTCGCCCACCCGTCCGGCACGCCGCTCGAAAGCGCAGCATGCTCGGCCAGGACGTCCGGTCCCGGACCGACCCTTCGCGTGGGTCCGCGTGGGAGGGGTCGGAGGTGGTCCGCCGCGTCGGCGGAGACGGCGGGTGCCGCCGCGAGCCCCCGGCCGACCGCAGGGGCGCGGGCAGGCTGCAGGGGCGGGTGCTGCTCAGGAGTGTGGAGGACCGGCCACGATCGCGACAGCCCTCTGGCCCCCGACCGACGGCCAGGCTGTCCGCGTACCGGCGGCTGGGGGTTGACAGGCAGCCCCGTCCTGGTTCTCACCGACCGCGGCCGTCCGGGCACCGAGGTGGCGGGGCCCCGATCGGGTGCGCCCGCAAGCGCTCCGGCCTGCCGGCGCCTACAGACGCCCGGCGTCGATGATGCGCTGCAGGAACCGCCGGGTCGCGGGGTGCTCGGGGGCGCTGAACAGCCGTTCCGGTGGCGCCTCCTCCAGGATGCGCCCGTCCTCGAGGAAGCAGACGCGGTCGGCCACGTCGCGGGCGAACCCCATCTCGTGGGTGACGACGACCATCGTCATGCCCTGGGCCTTCAGGTCACGGATCACGTCGAGCACCCCACCGATCAGCTCCGGATCGAGCGCGGCGGTGACCTCGTCGAGCAGCAGCACATCGGGGCTGGTGGCCAGCGCCCGCACGATCGCGACCCGCTGCTGCTGGCCGCCCGAGAGCTGCTCCGGGTACGAGCGTGCGAACCCGTCCATGTCCAGCAGCGCCAGCAGTTCCTGCGCCCGAGCCTCGGCCTCGGCGCGCCCCACACCGTGGACCTTGCGCGGCGCCAGGGTGACGTTGTCCAGCACCGTGAGGTGAGGGAACAGGTTGTAGGCCTGGAACACGATGCCGATGCGCCGCCGCAGCCCGGTCCTGCCGAAGCTCGGATCGTCGATCGGCACACCGTCGACCCGGATCCGTCCGTGGTCGAAGGGCACGAGCTGGTTGATGCAGCGCAGCAGGGTCGACTTGCCCGACCCGGATGCCCCGATCAGGCACACGACCTCGTGCTCGTACACGTCGAGGAACACCTCGTCGAGCACGAGGGTCTGCCCGTAGTACTTCGTCAGGTCCTCGACGGCCACGCGCGGCGTGCGCCCCTTCGCCCGACCGCGCGCAGCGGCCCTGTCCGGTCCCGGCGCCGACGCGGTCACAGCGTCCTCTGGAGCCGGCGCTCCTGATCGCGGCGCGTGACCCAGTCGGTGAAGCGCGCCATCGGGATCGTGGCCAGCAGGAACAGCCCCGTGGCGACGAGGTAGGAGGAGAAGTTGAAGGTGCGTGCGGTGAAGATCTGCGCCTCCCGCACCGCCTCCCGTGCCCCGATCACCGACAGCAACGCCACGTCCTTCTGCAGTGCCACCGCGAGGTTGAGCAGGGCGGGGATGACGTTGCGGACCGCCTGCGGCAGGATCGAGTACCGCAGGGTCTGCCACTGGGTCAGCCCCAACGCCTTCGCCGCCGCCCGCTGCCCGTCCGGCACCGCTTCGATCCCCGAGCGGTACACCTCGGAGGTGTAGGCGCTGTAGCCGAGGATGAGCGCCGCGGAGCCCCAGAACAGCCGGCTGTCAGTGACCCCCGGCAGGTTGAGCGCCGGCACCCCGAGCCCGAGCAGCAGCACGAGCAGGATCGAGGGCACCCCGCGCAGCAGGTCGATGTAGACGATCGCGAACACGCGCAAGGGCGCCGCCCACGGACCGGTTAGGGAGCGGAACACCGCGACGATGATCCCGAACAGCGCGATCAGCACGAGCGCGACGAGCCAGACGCCCATGTTGACGAGGAAGCCGGAGAACACCGCCGGCAGCGACTCGCGCATCGCATCGAGGTTGAAGAACTGCCGCTGGATCAGCGGCCAGTTCTCCGCCGAGGTGACGATGCGCACCAGCAGCCCGAAGACCACCACGGTCGACACCACGCTGATCGCCGCCGGGAGGTAGCGCTCCCTGGGCGTCAGGGTGGCCTTGACCGGTGGACGGGGTCCAGCGCGCCGCGCCGGTCCCGCTGGCGCGGCGCGCTCCTCGCTCACCCGGTGATCTCCACCACGTCGGCGTCACCGATCAGGTACTCATCGATGAGCTCGTCGACCACGCCGTCGTCGATGACGCGGTCGAGCGCCTGATCGACGCACGCGACGAGCGGGTTGCCCTCCTCGAACAGCAGCCCGTGGCCGGTGTCGTTGGGGTCAGCGGGCAGCGAGGCCACGATCTGCGCCTCGGGGATCTGGACCGCCGTCGCGTACAGAGCCGTCGGGAACGAGACCACGGTCGCATCGATGTTGCCACCGAGCAGGGCCTGGAAGGTGGTGGCCTGGTCGTCGAAGACCGCGACGTCCTCGGCACCGACGATGTCCTCGATGTAGTCGAGGTCGGTGGTCCCGATCGTCGCCCCCCAGTCGGCGTCGCTGAGCTCCTCGAGGGAGGTCGCGCCGACCACGACCGAGTCCGGCAGCGCCAACAGGGCCTTGTCCGGCTGGTAGTACACCTGCGAGAAGTCCACGACCTCCTCGCGCTCCGCGGTCACCGAGATCTGCTGGATCGCGAAGTCGAAGGGCTTGGCCCCGGGCGCGATGGTCTCCTCGAAGGTCTGTCCGACCCAGACGACGTCCTCCTCGGCGAACCCCAGCTCGGCCGCGAGCGCGTAGACGATGCCGTTCTCGAACCCCTCCCCACCGGCGGGGTCATCGTTCAGCATCCAGGGCGGGAAGACGGGGTCACCGGTCCCGACCGTCAGCTGCCCGGCCTCGAGCAGGTCCAGATCCTCGATCGCGCAGCCCTCGATGCCGACGGCTTCGTCCTCGGCGTCCTCCGCCCCGCCCTCGGCGTCCTCTGCCCCGTCGTCGGCGTCGTCCGACCCGTCCTCGGTGTCCTCCACCTCGGTGTCGTCGCCCTCGGGCTCCTCGGTGTCATCGCTGCCGCACGCGGCCGCGACCAGCGCGAGCGCGGCCAGGGCGGCCACGCTGCGGCGCAGGTTCCAGCGCACCATGACGCTTCCTCCTCGTCGGCCCCGTCGGGGCCCCGGTCCACCACCGTGCCACCGCACGGCCGCGCGGAAGGTAGCGGTCAGGGGGGCGGCAGCACCACGTCACCGTCCTGGGCCCGCATGCGGCGCGAGAAGTCCCAGCTGGTCAGCCGCAGCGCGGTGACCCTCAGGGCGACCTCGCCCGTGCGGGCCTCAGCCCTCAGGCGCTCGGCCAGCGCCTCGTTGCGCTCGTCGAGGTAGCGGTCGAGGAGCTGTTCGAGGACCTCAGCACCAGCCTCGGGCACCAGCGACGCGCGGCCGGTACCGCGCACCCCGCGGTAGGGCGGCAGGTCACCGGCCACCTCGATGCCGACACGCGGGTCCGCCCCGACATAGCTCACGACGTCGGCCCCGGCGCGGGTCGCGCACCACAGCGACTCCCCGTCGAAGCGGAACCACAGCGACACCACGAGCGGTCCGCGCGGAGCCAGGACGGCCAGCCGCAGCGGGATCCGGGCTGCGGCCAGCCACGCCTCCACCCGGTCCCGGTTCCACGGTCCCGAGACGATCTCCACGGTGCGACCTCGCTGCGCGCGACGAGATGGCAGTCTGGCACGCCACGGGATACCCGTGCAGGAGGACGCCCCGACCGGCGGGAGGTCCGGTCGGGGCGTGAGCTCGCCGGGGCCGAGCTGACGAACGATCCGTCACCAGCCCCGACGACGGTCAGTTGCCCGGAAGCGGCAGCTGTGGCAGCGCCCACAGCACGGCGAGGGTCGTCAGCATGGTCGCGACGAAGGTCACCGGCCAGACCCGCGTCGCGGGCACCGCGGGCGCGGCTGCGGCGCCGCCGCGCCGGCGGATGACGATCTCCAGGATCAGCAGGGTGGTGGTGGCCGTCGCCGACACCATGCAGAAGGGGCAGATGGCGCCGATCGGAACCAGCTGCAGGTAGACGAAGTAGGCCGAGGACAGCACACCCAGGGAGGTGAACGGCAGGAGTAGCTTCTCCAGCCGCGCGTCCTTGGTGTGCAGCCAACTCGCACCTGCCAGGATCATCGTGAGGTAGTAGAGCGCACCGATGGTCGCGAGCGGCAGGGGGCCGACGTAGGCCCATGGACTCGTGATCACCTTGATCGCGCCCTCAGGCTGCGCACCCTCCGGCAGGGGCAGGACCCAGAAGTGGATCGCGGTGAGCAGCAGGCTGGTGGCCCAGCCCACGATCGCGACCGCGATGAAGGTCCGGATGAGCACGTTGGTGAGGCGGCGGGTCCCGACGGGCGATGCGAGGTCGGTCGAGCTCGGGTTCGGGACGGTCTCGGTACGGGTCATGGGGTCCTCGGGGGTGAGAGAGCGGGGTCCACGGTCTCGAACTGCCAGGCGGTGGGAGGTGCGATCTCGAGCTCGCCCTCGTCCGGGGTCCACGAACGCACCCGCGAGGTGCCCACCATCCCGGCCGGGCCAGCTCGCGACCATCGGCCCCACCGCTCGGGCCCTTCGGCCTAGCGCGATCTGCGCCACCTCGGCGCAGGCGCACCGCGGCCCGGTTGGGTGGGCGGGCTCAGACGGGCTGCGGAGGCCCGCTCCCGGGCGAGGTCCGGGACCGCGGGGCTGAGGGCTCCGCGACGGCGCGCGGCAACCGCACCACGAACCGCGCGCCCGCGGGTTCCACGGGTCCGTAGCCGATGGTGCCGCCGTTGCTCGCGACGAGCGCGGAGCAGATCGCGAGCCCGAGGCCGAGCCCCTGGGTGGGTCGCCGGTCGCCCACCTCCGGCTGGCTGAAGGGGTCGAACAGCCGATCGACCAGGGCGGCGGGCACGCCACCTCCCTGGTCGGTGACGACCAGGCGGGCCCAGTCGCCGTCGGACTCCACATCGACGACGACCGGCGGCTGGCCGTGCCGGAGCGCGTTCTGGAGCAGGTTGTCGAGGACCTGTCGGACGTGCTGGGGATCGGCCCAGGCCCGCAGATCCGGATCCAGACCCCCGAGACGCACCTCGACCTCCCGGCGATCCTCGAGGATCTGGGTGACGAGGTCGCCGAGCACCAGCAGCTCCGGCTCGACGACGAGGCGCTCGCGGTTGACCCGGCTGAGCAGGAGCAGATCATCGATCAGCCCGGTGAGGTGGCGGCCGTTGCGGTCGATCGCCTCGACCCAGCTGCGGGCGTCGCGGTCCAGGTGCGGTCGGGCCCGCAGCAGGAGCTGGCTGAACCCCACGATAGGCGTCAAAGGGGTGCGGAGCTCGTGCGACACGGCGGCGAGCAGCCGCTCGCGCTGCTCCGCGAGGCCGGCGGAGGACGCGCCCTCCTGTGCCCGGGAGGCCACCATCAGTGCGGACACCGCGACCACGACCAGGAACACCCGTAGCAGCGACGCCGACTCGATCGGTGTCCACTCCGCCGCGCCGAAGGGTCCGCGCCCGAGCGCCGTGCCGAGCACGGCCACGTTGGTCGCCACCGTGACCGCGAGCACCGCACCCGACAGCCGCAGCCGCAACGCCGCCAGGACCACCGGCAGCACCACGATGTAGTCGATCGTCGCCGCGAGCCCGTGGTCGCTCAAGGCGAACACGGCGACCGACACCAGGAGCACCACGCCCAGGATCACCGCGACCTCGACCGGAGACCGGCCGCTTCTGGGCAGCTTGCCCGCGGCCAGGAGCGCGACCGGGACGACCATGAGCACGCCGACGAGCACACCGGACGCCCACAGGGCGGCCGTGACCGCGTAGGGGGTCGGGTCGCCGGAGAGCACGGCCCCCCAGGCTCCGAGCAGGCCCGCGGGCACTGCGCCGAGCAGCACGGCGAACGTGAAGCGCAGAACGTGGCCGACCGTGTCGAGGGACCCCGCCTGCCAGCGCACGACCAGCGCGGGGACGATCAGGTAACTGAGGAGGTTCGCCCCCGCCCACAGCGCTGCCGGGAGCAGATCGGCGTCGTAGCGGACGAGGTCGTACACCACCTGCGTGACGAACAAGGTCGCGAGCAACGCCGGCCACCACCGCCGCGGCGCGAGCAGCAGGCTCGCCACGGCCACGCCAGCGGGTGGCCAGATCAGGCCGTAGATCTCCGCCAGGCGCCCCACGGACAGGGCGTAGGTCAGTGCGACGAGGTAGGCGACCACCGTCAGCACGACGAACAGCGCGGCCCGCGAGTGACCGCCGGGTCGCTCCACCACCGCCCCTCCCCGCCCGCACGAAGACCTCAGTGTGGCACGCGGTCACGCGCCGTGGGCGCGCGATACCGTCGTGTCGTGGCGCCGGGTCGGCGCCAC
>JBKHDS010000041.1:0-10972 GCA_046541215.1 Nitriliruptoraceae bacterium | reverse complement strand
CGAGAGGTCGTCGATGACGACGACCTCGCAGCCGCGCGAGACCAGTTGGTCGACCACGTGGCTGCCGATGAAGCCGGCGCCACCGGTCACGATCACGCGTTCACCTTGGATGTTCACGGGCGGTCCTTCGCTCGGTCATGGATCGGTGGCTCAACGGGCGGCCGAGACGGCCGGGGTCGGCGCGAGGTCGAGCTGGACGGACCGACCGCTCTGCATCGCGTGGTCGGCGGCGAAGAGGGTCTCCACGACCGACAGCCCGCTCTCGCCGTCGGTCGCAGGGGTGCGGCCGTCGAGGATCGATCGCACGAAGTGCTGGTCCTCGAGCTGGAGCGGCTCGCGGAAGTCGACGACCGGGGACGTGATGCCCCCGTAGCGGTAGCCGAGGGGCACGTCGGGCCCGGCCTCGCTCGGGAGGGGGTCCACGCCCTTGTCGTAGATGCGGATCCGCTCCTCCTGGTTGAGGTCGTTGTAGACCGCCATCTTCTCGTCACCGACGACGGTCACCCGGCGGACCTTGGCGGGATCGAGCCAGCTGACGTGGATCTGCGTGGTGACGTCGAGGTCGCTGTACTCCAGCCGGAGGTAGGCGACGTCCTCGAGGGAGTCGTGGACGTGTCGCGAGCCCCACGCGTCCACCACCGTCGGCTTGGCGTCGAGCAGGAAGTTCATGATGGATACGTCGTGCGGTGCGAGATCCCAGAGGACGTTGACGTCCGACTGGTAGAGGCCGAGGTTCAGCCGAGCCGAGTCGATGTAGAGGACCCGGCCGAGCTCACCGCTGCGGATCAGGTCGCGCAGCTGCCACACCGCCGGGTTGTACTCGAAGGTGTGGCCGACCATCAGGGTGAGGTGCCGGCGCTCGGCCTCCTCGATCAGCCGGCGCGCGTCCTCGGGGGTGGTCGCGAGGGGCTTCTCGATCAGGACGTGGAGGCCAGCGTCCATCGCCTCGAGCCCGAGCTCCGCGTGGGTTGCCGGCGGCGTGGCCAGCACGACCGCGTCCACCGATCCGGCGGCCGCCTCGAGGCTCGGGAAGGCGGCCAGACCGGGGAACGCGGCTTGGAGCGAGGCTCGGATCTCCTCGCGCGGATCGATCGCGGCGACCTGGTCGACCTCGGACAGGCCCTGCAGGACCCGGACGTGTTTCGAACCCCAGTACCCACAACCAACGACTCCGACGTTCATCCTCGTTCCTCTCCGTCTGCTGTTCCCGTGGCGACTCCCGGTCGGGAGCGCGTGGTCCGCCGTCAGGGCCGGCGCGGGCGTGCGCCGATGCGAACCGTGCTGTTGGCAGTCTGGGGGCGGCCGAGCGAGGGGCACCCTGTCAGTGGCGGCGCTCGGACAGGCACCGTGTCCCGTTGAACCTGCGTGGGTCCGTCAGACGCGGGTCCCGCGTCCGCGCCAGCCGGTCACCGCGCCGATGAGCAGCAGCACGAGGGCGATGATGAGCACCCAGCGCAGCGCTTCGACGAAGAGGCCGACGCCGCCGAGGAGCAGGGCGAGGAGGAGCAGGAGCAGGGCGATACCCATGGTGGGGCCTTCCGGTCCGTCCGTCGGCGCGATCTGCGCCTGGGCGCGGTCGGCGCCTCGGATGCTCTCGAGCCAACCGGTGCTCGAACCGACCGCGTCGGCGGCGCACCCGTCGTTCGACAGGGTGGATGCAAGGCGAACCGGAGGAGGTCCGCCGACGGCCGGCCCCCGCGGCACGTGTCCTTGGCCAGGGCGTCGTGGATGCACGGCATGCCCCTGGCGCGGGGCTACAGCGACGCGGTCTAGCGGGGTGCTCGCGCGCGGTCGAGGGCGGACCGCAGGTCGGCCCAGAGGTCCTCGAGGTGCTCACAGCCGACGGAGAGCCGGAGTAAGCCGGCGTGGACGTGCTCCTGCCCGGCCAGCTTGGCGCGACGCTCGATGGTGGACTCGACCCCGCCGAGGCTGGTCGCCGCGGTCACGACGCGCACCCGTGCGCAGACCTCATCGGCGGTCGCGGCGTCCGCCACCTCGAGGCTCAGCACCGTGCCGAACCCGCGCATCTGCCGGAGGGCGAGCTCGTGGTCGGGATGGTCGGGGAGGCCCGGGTAGCGCACGGCGCGGACGGAGGCGTGGCCGACGAGCCGGCGTGCGAGCTCCCCGGCGGACTCCTGCGCCTGCCGCAGCCGGAGCGCGAGCGTCCGTGCGCCCCGCAGCGCCAGGAAGCACTCGAGCGCGCCCGGGGTGGCACCGGCGAGGACGCGGCGGCGCACCAGGCGCGCCACCAGGTCGGCCTGTTCGGTCACGACCACGCCGAGCAGCAGGTCGGAGTGGCCCCCGAGCAGCTTCGTCGCGCTGTGCACGACGAGGTCGGCGCCGAGCGACAGGGGCGACTGCAGCAGCGGTGTCGCGAAGGTGCTGTCCACCACGACCAGCGCACCGGTCGCGGCCGCGCGCGCGCTGACCTCAGCGATGTCGACGAGCTGCAGGAGGGGGTTGCTCTGGGTCTCGAGCCAGATCAGGTCGGCGCCGGCGATCGCCGCATGCAGCGCCGGTACGTCGGTCATATCGACGGTGTGGACCTGCCAGCGACCACCGGCGCTGGCCCCGTCACGGAGCAGGGACCGGACGCCGGTGTAGCTGTCCGCCGGCACGACCACCCGGGCGCCGACGGGCAGGAGCTCGAGCACGGCGGCGATCGCGGCCATCCCCGAGGCGAAGGAGACCGCCGTTCCGCCCTCCAGGTCGCCGACCAGCTCCTCCAGCGCCGACCAGCTCGCCGTCCCGTCGTCGCGGGCGTAGGCGCGTGCCGTGACGTGGGGCGGGCTGGCGTGGAAGGTCGACGCCGGCACGATGGGCACGTTCAGCGGTGCGCCGGCCGCCGGCCGACCGCGTCCGAGGGAGGTCAGGCGCGTCTCGACGTGCAGCCGCGGGGAGGGCTGCGGGTCCGCGCGGTCCATGGGAGGTCTCCTCGTCGTCGCCGCGACGGTACGACGTACGACCTGAGCCGTGCGACCTGAGCCGTGAAGGACCGACGCGGCCCCCGGCCGGCAGGGCGCGGTAGCGGGCGGTCACAGCGTGCGGTCGAACCACCCGGTCACGATCCGAAGCGCGTGCTCGGCAGCGACACGGTCGGTGAGCAGATGATCGGCCTCGAGCAGCGGCACGAAGGCCTTGGGCTGTCTGGCCGCCGCGAAGATCCGCTCGCCCTCGGTGACCGCGACGACGCGGTCGTCGACGGCATGGACGACCAGCAGCGGCCGTCCCAGAGCCGTGAGGTGATCGAGTCCGTCGTGGGCGTCGAGGTCATCGAGGAACCCGACGCCGACCGGGAAGGAGCGGCCCGCGATCGTCACCGTGGCGCGGCCGGTGGCGCGGATGGTCGCCTCGTGGTCGGCGATGAGGTGCCGCACGTGCGCCGCGGTCGCTGGAGCCCCGAGGACGACCAGGGACCGGACCGTCCGCACCCGCTCGGCCGCCAGCAGGGCCGCCGCGCCGCCGAGGCTGTGGCCCAGCAGCCCGCACGGGCCGTACCCGCGTGCGATCAGCGCGCTCGCGGCGGCGACGACGTCGCGGACGTCGTGGGAGATGGAGGTGGCCCCGAAGTCCCCCTCGGAGTCCCCGAGGCCGGTGAAATCGAAGCGCAGTACGGCGTAGCCCGCATCCGCGAGCCCCCGGGCGAGCCGGGTCATGGTGTGCAGGTCCTTCGAGCAGGTGAAGCAGTGCGCCAGCAGGATGCTGCCCCGCGCATCGCCCTCGGGGGTGTGCAGCACCCCCTCGAGCCGCGCGCCCGTGCTCCCCGGGAAGTCCAGCCGCTGTGTGCCCACCGCATCTCCTGTCCCGACCGGAGCACCGTAGGCGCGCCGCGGCTGGTGCGGGCAGCGACGATGCCGCGCGGCGACGCACGAGCGCGTTGGCTCAGCCCGTCTGCTGCGCCCGGAGATACGCCAGCGCGTCGTCGGCGTGGACGTCCATGTTCGTCTCGCTGGCGATGCGCGTCGCGACCGTCAGGTCCGGGCGGAGCACGATGGTCTGCCGCTTGCTCGGGATCGGGCCGGGCCGCTTCGCACCGAAGGCCTTGGCCACCCTCCCGTCGGGGTCGGCGATGAGGGGGAAGTCGAACCCGTGCGTGTCGGAGAAGCGCGCCTGGGTCTCGACGTCGTCGCGGCTGACCCCGACCCGCCGCGCGCCTGCCTCGGCGAACTCCGCACCGAGGTCGCGGAAGTGGCAGGCCTGCGCGGTACACCCGCCGGTGAAGGCCTTCGGGTAGAAGAACACGACGAGGTGGTGCCCGTCCGCGAGCTTGGAGAGGGTCGTGGTGGCCCCGTCATCGAGGGTCACGGTCAGGTCGGGGATGGTCTCGGTGGTCATGGTGTGCTCCGCATCGGTGGGACGGTCCGCGGTGGTGACACCGTCCCTCGACCGACCTTCGGGGCAGCCGGAGGCGGTGGTTGCCTCGCGCAGAGGATGACCCCGCGGGACGCGTGCCCTATGCTGCGCGGCATGCGCTGTGACGGACTGCTGCTCCTTCGTCGCCGCGGCGAGGTCGGGTAGGGCCGGCATCCTCGCCGCGGGGGTCCCGCGATGCCGGTCGCGCCGAGCACCACCGACCCGCTGGCAGGAGCGCCACCGATGAGCGAGACCACCCCGTCCTTCACGCCCGTGCAGCAGCCCTCCGGGCTCCCGCTGCACCGCTACCGGCCCTACCACGAGCAGGTCGTCGTCGAGCTGCCGGACCGCACCTGGCCGGACCGTCGCATCGAGCGTGCGCCGCGCTGGGCCGCGGTCGATCTGCGTGACGGCAACCAGGCCCTGATCGATCCGATGGACCGGCAGCGCAAGCTCGCGATGTTCCAGCTGCTCGTCCGGCTCGGCTTCAAGGAGATCGAGGTCGGCTTCCCGGCCGCCAGCCAGACCGACTTCGACTTCGTCCGCCACCTCATCGAGGAGGACCTGATCCCCGACGACGTCGTGATCCAGGTGCTGACGCAGTGCCGGGACGAGCTGATCGAGCGGACCTTCCACTCCCTCGTCGGCGCCGACCGCGCGATGGTGCACTTCTACAACGCCACCTCGGTGACCCAGCGGCGGGTGGTGTTCGGGCTGGACCGGGCCGGGATCCGTGACATCGCCGTCCGCGGTGCTACGACCGCCCGCAAGTACGCGGACGTGCTCACCCCCAACACCGACATCCTCTGGCAGTACTCGCCGGAGTCCTACACCGGCACCGAGCTCGACTTCGCCGTCGAGGTGTGCAGCGCGGTGATGGACGTGCTCGAGCCCACCACCGACCGGCCGATCGTGCTGAACCTGCCGGCCACCGTCGAGATGGCGACCCCCAACGTCTACGCGGACTCGATCGAGTGGATGCACCGCAACCTGCCCGACCGGGACCGGATCGTGCTGTCGTTGCACCCGCACAACGACCGCGGCACGGCGGTGGCGGCTGCGGAGCTTGGGATGATGGCCGGTGCGGACCGGGTCGAGGGGTGCCTGTTCGGCAACGGGGAGCGGACCGGCAACGTCGACCTCATCACCCTGGGGATGAACCTGTTCAGCCAGGGCATCGACCCGATGCTCGACCTGTCGGACCTCGACGGCATCCGCAGGACCGTGGAGTACGCCAACCAGCTGCCCGTGCACGAGCGGCACCCATGGGGCGGGGATCTGGTCTACACGGCCTTCTCCGGCAGCCACCAGGACGCGATCAAGAAGGGCCTCGAGGCGCTGGAGCGGGAGGCCGTCGCCACCGGCACCCCGCTTAAGGACATGGTCTGGGACGTGCCCTACCTGCCGATCGACCCGAAGGACGTCGGTCGAACCTACGAGGCGGTCATCCGGGTCAACTCGCAGTCCGGCAAGGGCGGCGTCGCGTACGTGATGAAGAACGACCACCAGTTCGACCTGCCCCGGCGGCTGCAGATCGAGTTCAGCCACGTCATCCAGGCCCGCACCGACAGCCAGGGCGGTGAGGTCACCTCGGCCGAGATGATGGCGATCTTCACCGACGAGTACCTGCCGTCGGCGTCCGCGCCGTGGGGCCGGTTCCAGCTGCGCACAACCCGGACCGTCCCCGGGGACGGGGGGTGCGACCAGCTCTGGGTCGAGCTCGTCGACCGTGGCGAGCCGATCACCCTCAAGGGCGAGGGCAACGGCCCGATCGCCGGGTTCTGCGACGCGCTCGCGACCCACGGCGTCGCCGTCGAGGTGCTCGACTACTCCGAGCACGCGATGTCCGCCGGGGACGACGCCACCGCCGCCGCCTACATCGAGTGCGACATCGACGGCCACGTGCTGTGGGGGGTCGGGGTAGACCCGAGCATCGTCACCGCGTCGTTGAAGGCCATCGTCAGCGCCGTCAACCGGGCGCACCGGACCAGCTGAGCCGCCGCGGCGACCGGGCCCGCTGCGAGGACGGGCGGTCCCGGCGTGCCCAGGAGCGAGGAGGCACCGTCATGGAGCAGCAGCGTGAGCAGTGGGGGACCCGTGCCGGGTTCCTGCTCGCGGCGATCGGCTCGGCCGTGGGGCTCGGCAACATCTGGCGCTTCCCGTACGTCGCGTGGGAGAACGGGGGCGGCGCCTTCGTCGTCCCGTACCTGTTCGCCCTGCTGACCGCGGGTATCCCCGTGCTGGTGCTGGAGTACGCGATCGGGCACCGTCATCGCGGTAGCGCGCCGCTCTCGCTGGCGCGGCTGCACCCGCGCGCGGAGTGGATCGGGTGGTGGCAGATCGCGATCAGCTTCGTGATCGCGACCTACTACGCCGTCGTCGTGGCCTGGGCCGGCGGCTACACCTGGTTCTCGATCGGTACCCGCTGGGGCGAGGACCCTGAGGCGTTCTTCTTCGAGGACTACCTCGCTGCCGGCGACGCCGGGACCTTCGGGGGGTTCCGGCTCGGGGTGCTGGTGCCGCTCGTGCTGGTCTGGGCGGTCACGCTCGGGGTGCTGTTCGGTGGCATCCGGCGCGGCATCGAGCGCGCGAACCGGGTGATGATCCCGTTGCTCGTGGTGCTGTTCGCGATCATCGTGGTGCGGGCCGTGACCCTCCCGGGTGCCGCCGACGGGCTCAACGCCCTGTTCGAACCGGACTGGTCACGCATCACCGACGCGTCGATCTGGGTCGCGGCCTACGGGCAGATCTTCTTCTCGCTGTCCATCGGCTTCGCGATCATGATCACCTACGCGAGCTACCTCCCGCGCGAGCAGGACCTGACCGGCAACGCCTTCATCGCTGGCTTCGCGAACTCCTCCTTCGAGCTGTTGGCCGGCATCGGCGTGTTCGCCGCGATCGGGTTCCTGGCGGCCAGCGCCCAGACGTCGGTCGAGGAGGTCGCACGCTCGGGTATCGGGCTCGCGTTCGTCGGCTTCCCGTCGATCATCTCCCTCATCCCCGGGCCGTCCAGCCTGTTCGGGGTGCTGTTCTTCGGCTCGCTCGTGCTCGCCGGGCTCTCCTCGCTCATCTCCATCGTCGAGACCTACATCTCGGCCATGCAGGAGAAGTTCCGGCTCTCGCGCCGCCGTGCCGTGGTGATCAGCGGCGGGGGGACCGCGCTCGTCTCGCTCGTGTACGCCACCGGCGGGGGCATCAACACCCTGGACGTGGTGGACCGGTTCATCAACAGCTTCGGGATCGCCGTGGTCGGGCTCGTCGAGGTGGTGGCGGTCGCCTGGCTGCTGCGCGAGGTACCGCGGCTGAAGGCGCACGCCGACCAGGTCTCCGACCTCAAGCTCGGCCGGTGGTGGTCGCTGGCGCTGCTGGTCGTCACGCCGCTCGTGCTCGGCTGGATCGTGCTCGACAACCTGCGGGCGGAGCTGGGTGCGCCCTACGGTGGCTACCCCCTCTGGTTCCTGGTCATGTTCGGCTGGGGGCTGGTCGTGGTGGTGGCCGTCGTCGGGCTCCTGCTCGCCCGCGCCCCGTGGCCCGCGCACATCGCGCTGACCGGCGCCGGCCACGCTGACGATGCGGACGAGGCGGGCGGCCAGAGCCCTGGAGGACCAGCATGAGCGAGGCAGCGATCGTCACGATGGTGGTGGCCATGCTCGCCCTGTGGGGTGGGCTCGCCGCGAGCCTCGCGGTGGTGCTGCGCCGCACCCGGCGGAGCTCGGATCGCTAGCGGTCGGTGCGGCGGGAGCGGGTTGGAACGAGCCGCGGGTGGCCGCGGACCGGACCCAAGGGCGCTGGGTGGCCGGCGATAGGGTCAGCCGTCAGGCGCCCCGGTGACGCGGGGCAGGCGGACCACGCACCGGGTGCCGACACCGACCTCGCTCGTCATCGTGATCGTGCCGCGGTGGTGCTCGACGGCGTGCCGCACGATCGAGAGCCCGAGCCCGGTCCCGCCGGTCGTGCGCGACCGGGTCGCGTCCACCCGGTAGAAGCGCTCGAAGACGCGGCTGAGCTCCTGCTCGTCGATACCGATCCCCGTGTCCTCCACCAGCAGCTCCACCTGCTCGAGGGGCTCGGGGCCCCAGCCGTCCTCGCTGTGGCCGCCCCCGCCGTCGCCGCTCGTGGCCAACCGCAGGGTGATGGTGACCTTCCCACCCGGCCGGTTGTAGGTGATCGCGTTCGCGACGAGGTTCTGGACGATGAGTTCGAGGTCACGGGCGGCGCCCAACAGCTCGAGCCGATCGGGCGCCACGACCTCGAGCTCGATCCGGGCGGATCGCGCCCGGTCGAAGCGGTCGGCGGCGACCCGCCGCACCACCTCGGCGAGATCGACCACGGACCTCTCGGGGCTGCCGTGCTCCTCGAGCCGACGCAGGTCCAGCAGGTCGTACACCAACCGCGAGAGCCGCACGGCCTCCTTGTTCAGTCGTCCCACGAGCGCCGGGGCCCGCTCCGGTTGCTCCTCGACGACGACGGCGAGCGCTTCGGCGAGCGTCTGGATCGCGGCGACCGGTGTCTTGAGCTCGTGGGAGGTGTTGGCGACGAAGTCACGTCGCAGTTGCTCGAGCCGGTGCTCCTCGGTGCGGTCGCTGAGCAGCAGCAGGACCTCGTCGCGCACCAGCGACACGCTCGCGCGCAGGCGCAGCCCGTCGTGGTCCACCTCCAGGCTGATCGAGCGCCGGCTGCCCAGCACGTCCTCGACCGCCTCGGTGAGGGCCGGGGCGGTGAGCACGTCGCGCGCGGTGCTCGTGCGTGCCTCGGGGGCCAGGCCGAGGAGCAGGCGGGCCGCATCGTTGATCGCGAGCACCTGCCCGTCCTCGGACAGCAGCACCGCGCCCTGCTCGATGGCCTCGAGCACCTCGCGTCGGCGGGTACGGGGTTGCACGTCCAAGGACGGCTCGATCCTTGCGGCAGGGCCGCAGCACGGGCGGACCCGCAGAGTCTAGGTAGCCCGCGCAGGCAGCGCGCACGCGCGGGCGCTGCTTGGCTGTACGGCGCACGGCCCACCCTGCCCACCGTCACCGGATCCTCCCCATGACCGAACCGCCCCCGTCCGCTGCGGACCGCCCCGAGGCTGGCGGTGCGCCGGCGCTGCTGGCCCTGGCGGATCACCTCGAGCGTCTCGGCTTCGTGCTGTCCTCCGGCGCCGCAGCCGAACTCCGCGAGGAGCGCGACCGGGTGGTGCGGCTGCTGCGCGGCGTGGTGCTCCGTGCCACCGCACCCGACGCGCCGCTGCTGGTGGTGGTCGGTGGGGGCACCGGGGCCGGGAAGTCCACCCTCGTCAACTCCCTCGCCGGGCGTCGCGTCAGCCCGGCCGGCGTGGTCCGCCCGACCACCCGTGCGGCGGTGCTCGTGTGCCATCCCGAGGACCGGGAGGCCTTCGCGCTCGACGACCGGGTCCTCCCCGGGCTCGTGCGCGTGGACGCCGACCGGCTCGAGCAGGTCGCCGGGGAGCGCACGCTGCTGCTGGCGACCTCGACGGCGTTGCCGCCCGGACTCGCGGTGCTGGACACGCCCGACGTCGACTCGGTCGAGCACGCCAACCGGGCGCTCGCGGACCGGGCCCTGGACGCCGCCGACGCGTGGCTGTGGCTCGCCACGGCTCGGACCTACGCCGACGAGGTCGGGATGGGCTACCTCAGGCGTGCGGCGTCCCGCCAGGCGCTGCTCGCGCTCGTCCTGACCCAGGTCCCCGATGCTCACCGCGAGGAGCTCCTCGAGGATGCCACGGCCCTGTTGACCGCCCACGCGGCCGCGCCCGCCCGGCGTGTCGCGATCGCCCACACCGCGGTCGCTGACGACCGCCTCCCCGAGGCGCTCGTCGCGCCGGTTCGGGCGTGGCTCGCGGAGCTGGCGCCGCTGACGCGCCGACGGGCGGTGCGTGCCGCCGCGCTGGACGGTCTCGTGGCGGCGGTGCCCAGCGAGACGGCCCGGCTCGCCGCGGCCGTCGAGGTCGAGGTGGAGCACGCCGACCGGCTGCGGGGGTTGGTCACCGCCCGGTTCGGTGAGGTGAGCCGTGAGCTGGAGGCCGAGCTCGAGGCCGGCCTGTCGCTGCGTGCCGAGGTGCTCGACAGCTGGCGACAGCTGGTCGGTGGGGGCGAGTGGCTCGGCAAGGTCCACACGACCGCGACGCAGCTCGGAACGCTCGTGCGTGCGCGGCTCGGCCTGCGCGGTGAGGATGCGGACCGGATCCAGGTCGAGGTGGCGACCGAGCTCGTGCGCGTGCTCGATCGGCTCCTGGCTCGCGCGCACGCGCACGCGCGCCGTGACCTGGAGGCCGACCGTGCGGGGCTCGCCCTGCTCGAGAGCGCCCCGAAGCTGCGCGAGCCACCGGGGGACCGTGTGACGGCGCTCGAGCAGCTGATCGCTGGGTGGCAGGCCGCGACCTCCGAACTGCTGGCCGAGGTAGGAGAGACGCGCAAGCGGCGGGCGCGGTGGGCGACGGTCACGGTGAACTCGCTGGCCACCTCAGCGATCCTGGTGCTGTTCAGCGTCTCGGGCGGGCTCACCGCCGGGGAGGTCGGGATCGCCGCGGGGGCGGCGGCCGCGAGCCAGTGGGTGCTGACCCAGGCGCTCGGCAAGCACAACGTCGAACGGCTGCTCGCGCAGATGCACGAGGACCTGC
>JBKHDS010000040.1:0-11222 GCA_046541215.1 Nitriliruptoraceae bacterium | reverse complement strand
CCGACGGCCTACGCGCAGATGTCGGCCGCTCTTGCGGCCGCGGACCCGATGTCGGTCGGTGTTCCGGCCGCGGACCCGATGTCGGCCGGTGTTCCGGCCGCGGACGTCGCGGACGACCGCGATGCCAAGGAGTGATCGACCATGGATGTCGTGATCCGGACCGAGGGACTCGTCAAGGAGTACGGGCGTGGCGCTGGCCGCGTGCGTGCGCTCGACGGGCTGGATCTGGAGGTGGCGCGCGGGGAGGTCTTCGGCTTCCTCGGCCCGAACGGGGCCGGGAAGTCGACGACCATCCGCATCCTGCTCGACCAGCTGCGTCCGACCGCTGGCCGGGCCGAGCTGCTCGGGGCGGCGCCCCGGGACGGTGGGCCACGCCAGCGGGCCCGGGTGGGCTACCTCCCCGGGGAGCTGGCGATGGGTGGTCGCTCGAGCGCCGGTGAGTTGCTCGGCTACCTGTCCCGCCTGCGCGGTGGGAACGGTCGCGACCGCATCGGTGAGCTCGCCGAGCGCCTCGACCTCGACCTCGACCGGCCGATCCGCGGCCTGTCCAAGGGCAACAAGCAGAAGGTCGGGGTGATCCAGGCGTTCCTGCACCAGCCCGAGCTGCTGGTCCTCGACGAGCCCACCAGCGGACTCGATCCGCTCCTGCAACACGAGTTCCTCACCATGGTCCGCGAGGCGCAGGCCGACGGCGCCACGGTCTTCATGTCCTCCCACGTGCTCAGCGAGGTGGAGGAGGTGGCCGAACGCGTCGCGATCGTGCGGCAGGGGCGGATCGTCGACCTCGATGATGTCGCCACCCTGCGGCACCACGCCGGTCAGCGCGTCGATCTGCGCTTCGCCGAGCCGATCGTCGCAGCAGACTTCGCGGATCTGCCCGGCGTCAGCGACGTCGAGGTGGCCGACCATCACCTGACCTGCCTGCTGCGCGGGGAGCCCGATGCGCTGCTGAAGGCTGCCGCCCGCTACCACGTCGTCCGCTGGTCGGCCGCCGACCGCGAGCTCGAGGACCTCTTCCTCGACCACTACCGCGTCCCCGTGACGCTTCAGGAGGTGGCCACCGATGGCCGCTGACCGCACCCACACCGTCGACCCGGCTACAGCGACCACCACCTCGGTGCCCGCAGCGTCGTCTCCCGCTCCCCGCGGCGGGGCTCCCGGCACCGCGACCGGGTGGCCCGTGCTCCGCTGGGTGCTCCGCCAGCAGCGTCGCACGCTGCTGGGCTGGGCGGTCGCGATGGCCGCGGTGAGCGCGATCTACGTGAGCTTCTACCCGCTGATGGGGGACTCGGGGGAGCTCGAGGCGCTGATCGAGGGGCTCCCGGAGGGCCTGGTCATCGCGCTGGGCTACGACCGGATCGGCAGCGCCGCCGGCTACCTCGAGAGCACCGTCTACGCCCTGCTCGGTCCGATCCTGCTGCTGGTCTTCGCCGTGGCCACCGGTGCCCGGCTGATCGCCGGTGCGGAGGAGACCGGGGAGTTGGAGCTCGAGTCCGCTGCCCCGATCTCTCGCATGCGGGTCCTGCTGGAGCGCTACACCGCGCTGGCGGTGTCGATCGCGCTGCTCGCGGCCGTGACGGGGCTGGTCTCCGCCCTGCTGGTGACCACCCTCGACATGGACGTGGCCCTCGGACCCCTGGCGGGCGCCACGGTCGGGCTCGCGCTGCTGGTGCTGGCGCATGGGACGGTGGCCTTCGCCGTCGGGGCGGCCACCGGCCGGCGGGCCTGGGCGCTCGGGGTCGGTGCCGGGTTCGCGGTGGCTGCCTTCATGGCCAACGCGCTCGGACCGATGCTGGAGGACGGCGCGTGGCTGGAGCGGGCCTCGACCTTCTGGTGGTACCTCGGCAACGACCCGCTGGTCGAGGGATTGGCGCTGGCCGGCTCGCTCGCGCTGCTGGCCCTGACCGGGGTCGCCCTGGCACTGGCCGTGATGGTCTACGACCGTCGGGACCTGGGGGTCTGAGCATCTCGCGGGTCCCATGGAGAGGACAGGGCCCGCCCAGCCTGCAGCGTCTCCGATGGGCGCACGGGAGATCAGGTCTTGACCTTGGGACCGCGCTCGGCTGTGCTGCGCACACGAGCGGAGGGAGACCGCGTGGGAGCCGAGGTACTCGAGGTCCGTGCGGAGCTGCTCGCCCGCACCGAGGGACGCACCCTGCTGGATGTGTTCGCCGCCACCTGCGACGAGCACTGGCACCGCCCGGCGCTGAAGATCAAGCAGGGCGACGGGTTCGCGACCTGGACCTGGGGCGAGTACCGCAGCGAGGCCAGCCAGGTCGCGATGGCCCTGCGGCGCTACGGCGTCGACCACGGCGACCACGTCGCCCTGATGATGACCAACCGGCCCGAACACGTCATCGCCGACGTCGGCACGCTGCTCGCCGGTGGGGTCCCGGTCTCGGTGTACAACACCCTGCCGGCCGACCAGTTGCGCTACATCGCCGAGAACTGCGGCGCCAAGGTGGCGATCGTCGAGGACGCGGGGTTCCTGGCCACCTGGGACGCCGTCCGCGACCAGCTGCCGCAGCTCGCGCTGGTGGTCGTGCTCGACCCGAGCGGGGCGGAGCTCGACGGCCGTGAGGACGTCGTCAGCTACGAGGCCTTCGTCGCGCGGGGCGCCGAGGCGCTCGCCACCGGCCACGGCGAGCTCGAGAACGCCTGGCGCGCCGTGCGTCCCGATGACGCGGTCACCCTGATCTACACCTCGGGGACGACCGGGCCACCGAAGGGTGTGGTCATCACCCACCGGGGGCTGCTCTACCAGCTCGCTGTCATCATGGACCTGCTCGAGATCGAGGGCGGCAACCGGGGGGTGTCCTACCTGCCGCTCGCGCACATCGCCGAACGCATGACCACCCACTACGTGGGCATCCGGGCCGGCGGCACGATCTCGTTCGTCCGCGACGTCGCCGAGGTGCTGCCGACCCTGCTGGAGGCCCGGCCGAACATCTTCATGGCCGTGCCGCGGGTGTGGGAGAAGATGCACACCCGCATCCTGGCCAGGATCCACGAGACCGACAACGAGCGCAAGCGGGCGCTTGCGCTCAAGGCCGTCGAGGTCGGTATGGCGGCGGTCCGCGCCGAGCTCGACGGCAGGCGCGTGCCGATCGCCCTGAAGGTCCAGCACGCCCTGTTCGACCGGTTGGTGTTCTCGAAGATCCGGGACGGGCTGGGGCTGGACGAGCTGCGCTACGCCCTGTCCGGTGCGGCGCCCATCTCGGCCGAGCTGCTCACCTTCTTCCAGGCCATCGGGATCCAGATCCTCGAGGTCTACGGCATGACCGAGTCCACCGCGGTCATCACCGCCAACACCCCGGGCAACGTCCGGATCGGGACCGTGGGGACGGCGCTGCCAGGCGTCGAGGTCCGGATCGCCGAGGACGGCGAGCTGCTCGCCCGCGGCCCGATCATCACCCCCGGCTACCTCAACCGTCCCGAAGCGACGGCTGAGGCGATCGACGCCGACGGGTGGTTGCACACCGGTGATCTGGCGACCATGGCCACCGACGGCACGGTCCGGATCGTCGGGCGCAAGAAGGAGCTGATCATCACCGCGGGCGGCAAGAACCTCTCGCCCAACAACATCGAGGAGTCCATCAAGCAGCGCTCGCCGCTCATCGGGCAGCTGTGCGCCGTCGGTGACGAACGCCCCTTCGTCGCGGCGCTGGTGGTGCTGGATGCCGAAGCGCTGCCCGTCTGGGCCGAAGCGAACGGGATCGCCCTCGAGAGCGTCGAGGAGGCGGCGACGCATCCGGCCGTGCGGGCCGAGGTCCAGCGCGCCGTCGACGAGGGCAACGCCACCCTCGCCCGCGTCGAGCAGATCAAGGCCTGGGAGATCGTGCCGGCGGAGTGGACCGCAGCCTCCGAGGAGCTCACCCCCTCGCTCAAGCTCAAGCGTGCGGTCATCCACCGCAAGTACGCCGAGGCCATCGACCGCCTCTACGCCGAGGCGGCGGCCCGGGCGTCGTAGCCGCCGCGTCCGGTGCTCAGCCGGCCCCGTCCAGCGCCTCCTCGAGCCAGGCGGTGACGCGCTCGGGGACCCGTGGGTCCAGCTCCAGCCCGATGTCCTCGGGCTCCATGCGGGTGAGGTCCTGCTCGTCGAGGCGGGTGAGCGCGTGGGTCAGGTCGGGCAGGATCTCGAGCTCGCCCTGCGCCGGCAGGTGGTCGCGCCACGGCTCCACCAGGGCCGGCGGCAGGTTCCAGTCGGCGTCACCACCGAGCACGAGCACCGGGACCTCGGCGTCGGGGAGGCGGTCGGACGCGTCCCGGCCGGCGGCCATCCAGGAGGCCCAGAAGCGACGGCTGGCACCGCCGACGTCCTCCCCGCTCACCGCTCCGTCCCCGATGGCGGTCACCTCGGCGGCGATGGCGCGCAGCTCGGCGACGGGCTCATCGACCGAGGCGCCGGGTTGGCCTGCCGTGGCCCCGAGCTCGGCCAGCTTGTCGGCCTGTGCGTCGAGGACCTGGTCGATCGTGACCGCCGGGGTCGTCAGCAGCACGGCGGCATCCACGGCCTCATGATCGACCGCGAGCTGGGCGGCCAGCGTCCCACCCTGGCTGTGACCGAGGACGACCACGTCGGTGATCTCCTCGAGGTCGGCGAGTACCTCGAGCGCGGCAGCGGCGTCGGCGCGGAAGGCGTCGACGGTGAGGTCCTCGTCCGGCTCGGGGTACTCGTTGTCCCCGCACCGGTTGAACGGGCCGCAGGTGCGCTTGTCCCACACCAGCACCGCGTACCCGCGCTCCGCCAGCGCGACCGCGAGCTCCTCGTAGATCGGGATGGCGCTCGGGAAGGTCAGGCCGAGCTGACCGACCACCGGCCCCTGGCGGGGCAGGGGCCCGGAGCCGTGCACCAGCGCGATGCCGGGGAAGGGCGGCTCGGCGGCGGGCAGGTGCAGGGTCGCCGCGAGGTCGAGGTCGTCGGCCGGGATGACCAGTTCCTCACGGAAGGTCGTCGCGGCACCGGGTCCCTGGTCGAGGGACGGGGCACCGCAGGCGGCCAGCAGCAGGCCCAGCATGGCCAGGAGCAGCGCGACGTGCGGACGGCGAGGTGCGGGCAGGCGCATGGTGGCTCCCGATGCGTCGAGCCCCGCCGAAGCGGGGCTCGTCTCGATCCCAAAGTCCGTGGGGCTCTCGCTGTCCGAACCTCAGAACCGCGTGCGGGTCACAGCGGGACGACCTCGGTCGCCTGGGGGCCCTTCTGGCCCTGCCCCACGGTGAAGCTGACCCGCTGTCCGTCGTCGAGGGTCTTGTAGCCCTGCGACTGGATCGCGGAGAAGTGCACGAACAGGTCGTCGCCGCCGTCCTCGGGCTGGATGAACCCGAAGCCCTTGTCGGCGTTGAACCACTTCACGGTACCTTCTGGCATGTTCCTGGATCCGATCTTGACGCGGCATGGCTCGGGTCGTTCCGCTGGTCGCAGAACAGGCGACCCCGGACCACCTCGCGTGCCGGGAACGGTAGCGAGCCTCCGCCCGTGAGCGGCCTCCCCGACCTGTCCGCGCGCTAGGCGCCCATTCCGGCGCGGGCGGGTGAGCGGCGTGCTGCCTCGGCCACGGGTGCCTCGTCGGGGCGACGAAGCTGGCTGCGGTGGCTACAGCAGGTCGCTGTAGGCGTGCGCGACGTGGCCGGTCAGCCGGCGGTGCAGACGGGTGGCCGTGTCGTCGGTCATGGCCCCGACGTGGTCCGCGACGATGCGCAGCACCTCGATGTCGCTGCTGGCCGTGTCGGCACGGTCCAGCAGGCGCTGGAGGTCGACCTGCAGGTCCCGCGGGAACAGCGAGGTGTCCGCGCGCGAGCGGTGCACGGTGGCGGCGTGCAGCTCGAACAGCTCCCGCACGACCCGGCGCTGGCCGTGCTGGTAGGTGGCCATGCGCGGGTGTTCGATCACGAACAGCCACAGCAGGTCCCGCAGGACGTCGTCGAGCAGCCGGGCGTCGCGGGGGATGGCAAGGTCGTTGTGATGGCGGCGGGTGGGCGCGTCCGGGTCGCTCGGTGCGACGGAGTGGACCAGGCGGTTGATGAGCCGCTTGCGCATCAGCCGCAGAGCCTGACGGGACTCGGTGGAGCCGTCGAACTCGCCCGACAGCGACCGGAAGCCCTCGAAGGGACCGTGCCGCTCGGTGAACAGCGCCTCGCACGCCGCCGACAGCTCCGCGCCGGTGTAGCGCGACGGGTCGGTGTGGTCCGGGGTCGTGGCGAGCTTGCCGCGGCGCTGCCGGCGTGCCACGAGCTGGGTCGCGACCCGCTCGCGGGCCTCGCTCGACTGCGTCAACAGCGCGAGCGGGATCGAGCCGGCGAGGTAGAAGTCCTCGAGGTCGTGGACGGCGTAGGAGACGTCGTCAGCCCACTCCATCACCTGGGTCTCGAAGGACTGGGCGTGGGTGCGGTCGGTGGGGACGCGCTCGCGGACCCAGGCGGCCACCTCCCGTTCGGTCGGGTAGAAGCACCACTTGCGCCGGGAGATCTCGCCGCGCTCCCACGGGTACTTCAGACCGGCGTCCAGGGTGGCCCGGGTCAGGTTCAGCCCGGGGTGCGCGGAGGAGCCGAACAACCGCCGCGTGACCAGCCGGAAGGTCTGGGCGTTGCCCTCGTACCCGCCGACGCGGTCGGGGTCGAGCCCCCACTCGAGGGCCGTGTCATCCACAGCGGAGGACAGCTCCTCCTCGCCGACGTGCCCGAAGGGGGCGTGGCCGAAGTCGTGCATGATGGCGGCGGCCTCGACCAGGTCCGGGTGGGCGCCCAGCTTCCAACCCAGCCGCCGCGACAGCTGTGCCACCTCGATGGTGTGGGTCAGGCGGGTGCGGAAGAAGTCCGCCTCGCCGGGGGCGACCACGCCGGTCTTGCCCTGCAGGCGGCGGAAGGCCTGGGTGTGCACGAGCCGGTCGTAGTCGCGGGCGAAGGGGTTGCGGTAGTCGTCCGGATCGTCCCGGTCCGGGTGCCGCGCGACGTCATGGTCGGTGTAGCCGGCCTGGCGGGGATCGGGCACCTGCAGGCTCCTGGACGGGTGGTCGGCGGTCTCAGCTCCCCGTGGACCGAGGTCGCAGCGGTTGGAGGTAGGCGGTCAGCGCCTCGGCCGCGACCTGCGCGGGGTCCTCGCGCAGCCGGTAGCGGGAGATCCGGCCCTCCCCGCCGACCGAGACCAGCCCGGCCTGGCGCAGGATCGACAGGTGGTGGTGCGTCGTCGCCTTCGCGACGTTGAGCTCCGCGGTCGCCTCCGCCAGCGTGATCGGACCGCTGGAGAGCCGGCGCAGCAGCGTGAGGCGGCTCTCGTCCCCGAGTGCCTTGAACAGCTTCAGCAGCGCGGGGGAGGGAGCTTCGGCCGGCAGGATGAGGAACTCCTCGGCGACCGCGGTCGTCAGCACCTCGGCATCACCGCTACGCCCGACGATCAGCCAGGGACGGATCCAGTAGCTCGGCTGGAGGATGATCCGGTGCACGGTGGGGTCGCTGGACAGCTCGTAGCCGTTGGTCGCCTCGAGCACGATCTCGGCGACGTCCATGCCCTCGTCGAGCTGGCGCTGGCGGTGCTCGGCATCGCGCAGCACGGGGTTCATCGCCTCGGGCGCGACCTCCTCCCACAGCGGCCGGATCGCGGCGATGGCGGCGATGAGGCGGGTGCCGAGCTCCTCGGGCTCGATCGCCAGCAGGCTGGCGACGTCGGGGGAGGAGGGCGCATCAGCACGGGCCTGGGCGAGGAGCCCGTCGAGGGCGTCGGGGTCGCCCTGGATCGCGGCGTCGAGCTCGGGCAGGTTCGGCCCGGCGGCGTCGGCACCGACGAGGTGGTGGGTGATGAGCAGGCGCCACGGCTTGCTGACATCGGTGTCGAAGGCCACCAGCAGCTCGTCGACCCCCGCAGGATGCGGCAGATCGGCAGCCAGCAGGGACAGCACGTGGAAGGACACCCCGGTCGCCATATCGAGGTGCCGCAGCTCCTCGAGCAGGTCCGGAGCGAGCTGGCTCCGCAGCTCCGCGAGACGCTGCGGGCCGATGTCGTACTCATCGTCCTTGTCCGACAGCACCCCCATGAGGTTCAGGAGCTCCGAGGCGGCCGAGGTGTGGATGCTCAGCTCCAGGGCACCCGCCCCCGCGCTCGGTCGGAGATCCTTGACCCGCACCGCCGCCCTCGCTGCGTTCGATAGCCGTCGACCGTGAGACCGTACCGCAGGTCCGGTGAGCGCGACGTCGTATCCGTCGGTCGACCGCCATCGACAACCCGTGAACCCTGGCCGTTCGGCGGTGGTCGGTCGTTCTCGGCCGAAAAGACCCGATCAGCGTCCGATATGCCGCGAACTTTCGACGTCAAGATGTTTGACGAACATCGAACCGTATGGTTAGATGTCCTTCAGATGAAGGCGGCGGTCAGGGACCCTCCCGACCGGACGCTGTTCCTGAGGAGGTGATCGACGTGATCCAGCTCTCCACCTACGACGCGCTTGCCGGCCGTATGGCGGACGATGCGGCGCGCGCGTCGCGCCGGCGACTGGCGCGCGGCGAGCGGGGCAGGGGCGTCCGGTCCCTGCTCGGTTCGTTGCTCGTCTCCCGTCGTCGCGCCGACGACCTGCACCGCGCCGCCTGATCCGGCGGTCCGGCCTGGCCGAGCGCCGGCCCGCTCCCGCGGGTCCGCGGTCCTCGGCTCGGTGCGTCGGCTCCGGTCCCCCGGCGTGTGGTCGCCTGCCCCCCGTGGCGGCCACACGCCGGGCTCCTCCGTGCACGCGCACGCATCGCGCGTGACTATCCTCCCGCACCCCGGGAGCCGTACCGGACCCGGGCCTGCCGGCGTCACCGCTGGCTGAGGGACGGTGCCGTAGCCCGTCCCGAGTGAGCGACGTGAGGAAGGCGCGCACCGTGGGTCACGCAGCCGAAGCCTGGGAGTCCCTGTCCCGCATGCTCTCCACCGGGGACGTCTCCGATCTGCTGTCGGTCTACACCGCCGATGCGCTCTACCTCGAGCCCTACAACCCGCCGCACCGCGGGAACCTGCTGATCCAGGCCTACCTCAAGGACTGGCTGGGCGGCAAGGAGGACATCGCGGTGGAGGCGCGACGCGTCATCGAGTCCGAGGACGGCACGGAGCTCGGGGTGGAGTGGACGATCTCCTACACCGCTGCGGGCCGCCGCTGGAACGACCTGCCGCGGGCGAGCTTCTTCGCCTTCGACGAGCAGGGCCGCATCACCTATCACCGCGACTACACCTGAGTGGTGGTGACGCTCAGTCCCGGGTGAGGGAGCGCCACACCCACAGCGCCGCGAGGCCGGCGGCGATCAGCCCGGCGGCGGCCTGACCAGCCGGGCGCACGTCCGGTAGCCGGTCCCGAAGCGTCACCGGCGACGCGAACCACTGGACCTGCCACGACATCGCGTCGGCGGCGGCCTTGAGCTCCTTGTCGGGGTTGACCGCCGTGGGGTGGCCGACCGCGGACAGCATCGGCAGGTCGGTGATCGAGTCCGAGTAGGCGAAGCAGCGCGACAGGTCGTAGCCGCGCACCTCGGCGATCTGGCGGATCGCGGTGGCCTTGGCGCCGGCGTAGGCGTAGAACTCGAGGGTGCCGTCGTAGCACCCCTGCTCGTCGATCCCCGAGCGCGTCGCGATCACGTCGCGGATCCCCAGGTACTCGCCGTAGGGCTGCACGATCTCCTCGCCGCCTGAGGACACGATCCACACGTCCCGGCCGGCCCGCCGGTGCTCGGCGATCAGGTCGAGCGCCTCCTGGTAGGCGAGCGGTGCGATGGTCTCCTCCATCGTCTCGCGCACCAGGGTCTCGACCCGCTCCGCCTCCCAGCCGCGGGTCAGCTCCAGCGCCGCGTGCCGGGCCTGCTCCATGCGCTCGTGGTCGGCGCCGGCGAGCTGGTAGACGACCTGGGCGTAGAGGGTCTTGAGCACCATCGAGGAGCTGATGAGCCCATCGCGGTAGAAGGTCCGGCCCATCACCAGGGTCGAGGACCGCGCGATGATGGTCTTGTCCAGGTCGAAGAAGGCCGCTTCGGTCGCGCCGGTCCGGCGCCGAGCGACCTCCTCGAGCATGCTCTCCGAGAGCCGGTCGGCATCCGGCCGGGCGTAGCGCTGCTCGGTGTCCTGCGCGGCGGGCGAGGCCGCAGCAGCGAGGCGCTCGAACCGTGGGCCGGGGCTGTCCGCGTCCGTCTCCGCCTCCTCCGGCATCGCCGGCCCCCCGGGGGCGGGCGCGTCCGCGTGCTCGTCGGCCGCGGTCCTGTCCTGCTCGCTCACCGGCCGCACCTCCCTCTCGGCGGCACTGTAGCGACGCCCTCAAGCGGGTCGTCCACAGGTTCGCCGACATCCAACGTCGAGGTCGCGCATCCGGCGCGTAGCGTTCCTCGCCCGGCCCCACGCGCCCCGCTCGTGCGGGCGCAGGACGGGCCGGATCGGAGGTTCGCATGGAGCAGGCCCGCCCCACAGGGCAGCGCGTCGAGGGAACGATCGCACGTCAGCAGGCGCTCCCGGTCGCGGTCGAGATGGCTGAACCGGCCGCGAGCGCGGTGCGGTCCTGGTGCGAGGGTGCCCTCGGCTGGCAGGTCGTCGCTGGCGATCGTTCCGACGCGCTCCCTCACGCTGTGCGGCTGAGCGACGAGCGCGCCCCGTCGCCTGCGGGCGAGGCCGCGGGCACCGGTGAACCTCTCGTCCTCCTCCTGCGCGAGGGGGTCGATGCTCAGGCTGCCGCGGACGCTGCGCGCCGACAGCGCCCGTCAGCGGTGCTGCGCTGGCCCGACCAGCGCGACGAGCTCCCCGCGGTGGTGGAGCGGCTGCTCGCGACCGCCCACGAGCGACGCGTGACCGCGCCCACCCTGGTCGTGGGTGGCAGTGCTGGCGGGGTCGGCACCACCACCGTCGCCCTCGCGCTCGGCGGCCTGCGGGCCTGGTCCGGCACCCCGACCCTGGTCGGGGTCCGGGGGTCCGGGCTCACCCCCCGAGCGGTCCCGCTCGCCGCGCTCGGAGCCCTCGATCTGTGGGCAGCCGCCGATCCGATCGCCGGGGTCGAGGGCCTGCGAGCCGTCCGGTTGGCCGATGACGGGCCACGTCCCGAGGTGGCGGACCCCGCCGTCGGATCGGTCGTCCTGGACGCCGGGGTCTGCACCGAGGCGGACGTCCTGGTCTGCCGCCTGGACCGAGCCGGCGCCGCCGCGCTGGAGCGGACGGGCGCTGCGGTCACGGTCGTGGTGGGCGAGCCGCTCCTGCCGGTGCGCGCCATCCGGCAGCTGCTCGACGG
>JBKHDS010000039.1:0-11357 GCA_046541215.1 Nitriliruptoraceae bacterium | reverse complement strand
CCGCCGTCGTGCCGCCACCGGCCCCTCGATGAAGCGCCGCAGCAGGTCCCGACCGGTCGCGACCGTCGCCGGAGCGGCGGCCTGCCAGGCCGCCAGCAGCGCGCGGGGATCGTGGTCGGCCAGCACCCGACCGAGCACCGGGTCCCGGATCCACCCCTCGAGGGTGGCCGGGTCGACCTCGGGGTGGAACTGCACGGCCACCGCGCTCCCGAACCGCCACGCCGGGACGCCCGCGCTGCCGGTCAGCAGTGGCGTGGCACCCGGGGGCAGCGGTGCGACCTCGTCCTCGTGGACGAACAGCGCCGGCTGGTGGTCGGGCCAGGTCCCGAGCAGCGGGTCGGCACGGCCCGCCTCGGTCCGGGTCAGGCCGAGTACGCCCACCTCGGGGGTCGATCGCCGCACGACCCCACCGCCGAGGGCGCCTGCCAGCAGTTGTGCCCCGAGGCACACCCCGAGCACGGGCACCTCGGCGGCGACCGCGGCGGCGAGTAGGCGCTGCTCGGCGCGCATCCACGGGTACCGGTGGGGTTCCACCGCCGACATGGTGCCGCCCAGGACGAGCAGCCCGGCGAGGTCCTCCAGCGAGCTCGGCAGCCGCTCCAGGGTCGGGACGTGCCGCGCACGCCACGGGCCGGCGATCCCTGCGAGCAGCAGCGGCTGCCAGGCCGCGAGCCCCGCAGCCGGGCTGTGCGTGAGGACCAGCAGGTCGCCCACGTCCGCTCCGATCCCGTGCGCGCTGCGGCTCAGCCTGCCAGGAAGGGCAGGGTGAGCGCGTACAGCAGCAGCAGCACCACGCCTTCGATGCGCTGCACCCGGCGGCCCGAGACCATGAAGACCGTGGCCAGGATCGCGATGGCGATCATGAGCCCGGCCCCCAGCCCGGTGATGGAGGCGTCGACCTGCTGCCCGGCGCCAGCGAGCGCGGCGGCGGCCCCGACCGCGCCGGAGTTGAAGATGTTGCTGCCGAGCAGGTTGCCGATCAACAGGTCGGTCTCCCGGCGCCGAGCCGCCTGGACCGCGGTGGCCAGCTCCGGTAGCGAGGTCCCGATCGCCACGATCGTCAGGCCGATGAACGCCTCGCTCAGACCGATGGCGCGGGCGACGTCGGAGGCCGAGACCACCAGGATCTGGGCCGCTGCGAGCGTGCCGAGCAGCCCCAGCACGGTCCGCACCCACTCGCGACCGATCGAGGGCCTCGCGCCGGGCTCGAGCAGTTCCTCGACCGAGGCCTGCAGGTCCGCGTCGCCTAGCTGTCGGGAGGCGGACACCATGGTGGTGGTCAGCGCGACCACCAGGGCGAGCGCGAGCAGCGCGGCGTCCAGCAGGTCGAGCGTGCCGTCCTGCAGCAGCGCGGCGAACAGCACGACGATCGCGAGCGCGAGCGGGGCCTCGCGCTTGAGGACCGGCCAGGTCACGGTGATCGGCACGATCATCGCCGCGATGCCGAGCACGAGGCTGAGGTTCGCGACGTTGGAGCCGACGATGTTGCCGACCGCGAGGTCGAGCGAGCCCTGCAGGCCGGCGAGGACCGAGACGACCAGCTCCGGCGCGCTGGTGCCGAACCCGATCACCACCGCGCCGATGACCACGGTCGACACCCTCAGGTGCGCGGCGATGCGGGTCGCCCCGAGCACGAACTGGTCAGCCGCCACGGTCAGGACCGCGAGGCCGAGCAGGATGCCGAGGACGGAGAGCAGCATGGCGCGCACGCTACCGGTCCTCGGAGCGCTACCGTCGCGCCCCGTTCCCGGCATCGCTACTCCAGGGGAGTCGCGGAGACCAGCATGTGGCGACCGTCGCAGCGCAGCCCCGTGTGGCTTGCAGCCCTCCTGCTGGCCGTCGGCTGCACGCAGGCCGAGGACGAACCCGCGTCGCCGGCCGGCACCTCCGGAGGGCAGGAGGAGAGCGTGAGCCAGGACCTTGGAGAGCGCCCCGACACCGCCGCGCTCATCCCACCCGACACGCCACCGCCCACGGAGCTGGTGGTGGAGGACGTCACGACCGGTGAGGGCCCCGAAGCGTCGGACGGGGATCGGCTGCTCGTCGACTACGTCGGTGTCCGCTGGTCCGATGGGGGTGAGTTCGACGCGTCCTGGGAGCGCGGCCAGCCCCTGGAGGTCGTGCTCGGCGCTGAACGGGTGATCCCCGGCTGGGAGCAGGGCCTGCTGGGGATGCAGGTCGGGGGGCGGCGCATCCTCACGATCCCGCCGGAGCTGGCCTACGGTGACCGGGGTGCCGGGGACGTGATCGGAGCCGGCGAGACCCTCGTGTTCGTCATCGACCTCGTCTCCATCGAGGAGGACCATGACCAGGCCTGAGCTTCCCGAGCCCCTCGAGGTGCTGCGCCCACTCGTCGGTGTCTTCTCCGGCGAGGGGGAGGGCGACTTCCCTACCGTCGCGCCCTTCCGCTACCACGAGGAGGTCTCGTTCCTGCCCCGTGGGCCGCTGCTCACCTACGCGCAGCACACGGCCGATCCGGGCTCGGGTCGCCCGATGCACGCGGAGACGGGGTTCCTGCGTCGCGCCGGCGAGGACGGACTCGAGCTTCTGCTCGCCCACACCTTCGGGCTGACCGAGCTGCAGGAGGGCCGGCTCGAGGTCGCACCCGAGCCCGGCGTGGCGCTGCGGCTGACGCTCGAGAGCACGAACATCGGGGTCGCCGGTACCGCCAAGCGGGTCGACGCCGTGCGGCGGGAGCTCACCGTCCGCGGGGACCAGCTGCGTTCCGAGCTGTGGATGTCCTACGCCGGTGTCAGCGACACCCAGCACCTCTGGTCGGTGCTCGAGCGCAACGGCTGACGCCACCGCCCCTTGCTACCCCTGGGGGGTACCGGTATCGTCGGGGGCCGCACCCCCCACGAGCCGAGGGAGGCCAGTGTGCCGACCGAGACCGATCGCCCCGTCGACGCGCCCGATGCCCCGGCCGGCACGATCCGGCTCGTCCTGCCGGTCGAGGGCATGACCTGTGCTGCCTGCTCGAACCGCGTCTCGCGTGCCCTGAGCAAGCTCGACGGTGTCGAGCAGGCGAACGTGAACTTCGCTACCCACCGTGCCGCGGTGACCTTCGACCGTTCCAGGGTCTCGCCTGAGCAGCTGTCCGCGGCGATCGAGAAGGTCGGCTACGCCGTCCCCGAGGTACCGGACGACGACGCGGCCTACGAGCGCCGGCGGGTGCGGCTACGCCGGGACCTCGCCATCGCGGCGCTGTTCACCGTGCCGGCGGTGCTCATCTCCATGGTCCCGGCCTGGATGTTCGACGGGTGGCAGTGGGTGGTCTGGGCGTTGACCACCCCGGTGGTGCTCTACAGCGGCCGGGAGTTCCACCGCAACGCGTTCACCAACCTCCGGCACGGCCAGGTCACGATGGACACCTTGGTCTCCCTCGGCACCTCGGTGGCCTACCTCTGGTCCGTCGTCGCGCTGCTCTTCCTCGGCGCCGGCACCTTCCACGAGGGCATGCGCCTCAACGTCGCCGGCCTCCCCGAGGTCTACTTCGAGACCGCCGCGGCGATCATCACCGCCATCCTCCTCGGTCGGGTCTTCGAGCACCGCGCGAAGGGTCGCTCCTCCCAGGCCATCAAGCGGCTGCTCGAGCTTGGTGCCCGGACCGCCCGACTGGAGGACGGCACCGAGGTCGCGGTCGAGGATCTGAAGGTCGGCATGCGGGTCGTCGTCCGTCCCGGGGAGCGGGTCCCGAGCGACGGGGTGATCGTGGCTGGCAGCTCCGCGGTCGACACCTCGATGATCACCGGTGAGCCGGTGCCGGTCGAGGTCGGCGTCGGCGACGAGGTGGTCGGTGGCACGGTGAACGAGTCGGGTCGCCTCGTGGTGGAGCTCAGCGCTGTCGGCCAGCAGACCCTGCTCGCGCAGATCGTCGACCTGGTCGCCCAGGCCCAGGGCGGCAAGGCCCCGATCGAGGCGCTGGTCGACCGTGTCTCGGCGGTGTTCGTCCCGATCGTGCTCGTGCTCGCGGCCAGCACCTTCGGGTTCTGGCTGTGGTCCGGGCTCGCCGTCTCCGACGCCATCACCCGGGCGGTGGCGGTGCTCGTCATCGCCTGCCCCTGCGCGCTCGGTCTCGCTACCCCGACCGCCATCATGGTCGGCACGGGACGCGGCGCGTCCCTCGGGGTGCTCATCAAGGGCGCCGAGGTGCTCGAGTCCACCCGCACCGTGGACACCGTGCTGCTCGACAAGACCGGCACGGTCACCGAGGGCCGCATGACGCTCACCGAGGTGGTGGACGCCGACGGTGTCAGCGCCTCCGACACCGACCTGCTGGCCGCGGTGGCTGCCGTCGAGGACGCGAGCGAGCACCCGATCGCCCGGGCCATCGCGGCCGGGTTACGGGAGCGTCTGCCCGACCATCCGCTGCCCGAGGTGGGTGCCTTCCAGGCGCTGCCCGGACTCGGGGTGACCGGGGAGGTCGCCGGCGTCACCGTGCTGGTCGGCCGCGCGGGGCTGTTCGCCGACCGCGACTGGGAGGTCCCTGCGGCGCTCACGGACCGCCAGGCAGCGGTGGAGGCCCAGGGGCGTACCGCTGTGCTCGCCGGCCGCGACGGGCGCGCCGAGGTGGTGCTCGCCGTGGCCGACCGGGTCAAGGCGACCTCAGCCGAGGCGGTCGCCGCCCTGCAGGACCTCGGCCTGACCACCGTCCTGCTGACCGGCGACAACCGCACCACGGCCGAGGCGGTCGCGGCCGAGGTCGGCATCGACCGGGTCATCGCCGAGGTGCTGCCGCAGGACAAGGAGCGCATCGTCCGCGAGCTGCAGGAGGAGGGCCACCTCGTCGCCATGGTCGGCGACGGCGTGAACGACGCGCCCGCACTCGCCCGGGCCGACCTGGGTATCGCCATGGGGACCGGCACCGACGTCGCGATCGAGGCGGGCGAGGTCACCCTGGTCTCGGGCGACCTGCGTGCCGCGGCCGACGCGGTCGCGCTCAGCCGGCGGACCCTGGGCACGATCCGCTCCAACCTGGTCTGGGCCTTCGGGTACAACACCGCCGCGATCCCGCTCGCGGCCGCCGGGCTGCTGAACCCGATGGTCGCGGCGCTCGCGATGGGGTTCTCCTCGGTCTTCGTGGTCACCAACTCGCTGAGGTTGCGGCGGTTCCGTGGGCTGCGGGCGCCCGAGCCGACGCCCCGCGAGCGAGCGGAGGCGTGGGGCTTGCGGTTCGCCTTCGCCGGTCTCATCGCGCTCGTCGTGCTCGCGGGCATCGAGTTCCAGCGCTCCCTGCTGCCGGGCCGCACCGTCGAGGTACGGCTCGACGAGGGCCTGTCGATCACCGAGGTGGTGGCCGAGCCCGGCGAGAAGCTGACCTTCGAGCTGCGCTCCGACCGGGCCGCCGAGTTCCTGCTCGTGCCGAGCGACCGGGTGTCTCGCGTCACCGGGGAGGACGAGGTGATGCCCGGTATGGGGCATGACGCCGGGGCGCACGAGGGTCGCCGCATCGGTACCGTCGTCCCGCCCGACACCGTCGTCCGGCTGACCTGGACGCTGCCCGACAGCGCGGCCGCGGTGGCCGACCTCGTCGCGGTGGAGACCACCACCGGCACGACCGCGCCCTTCACGCTCGGCGGTGCCTAGCCTCGCGCTTTGGGGCATGCCAACGGCCCGTTCGGCGTTGACGACGGGACGCCCCAGCGACCACGACCCGCCCCGACCTGCGAGGACCCTCGGTGACCGAGCGACTGATCGTGATCGGCGGTGATGCGGCCGGCATGTCCGCCGCCTCCCAGGCCCGCCGCCTGCGTGGACCCGACGAGCTCGAGATCCTCGTCTTCGAGCGGGGCACCTCCACCTCCTACGCCGCCTGCGGCATCCCCTACTGGATCGCGGGGCTGATCGACGAGCGTGATGAGCTCGTCGCCCGCGCACCCGAGGTGTTCCGGACGAAGCAGGCCATCGACGTGCGGATGCGGCACGAGGTGGTCGGCATCGACACCGTCACGCGGACGGTGACCGTCGTCGATCTCGAGGCGGACGAACGCGTCGAGCACCGCTACGACCAGCTGCTCATCGCCACCGGTGCGCGCCCCATACGGCCGCCCCTGCCGGGGATCGACGCGCCGGGTGTGTTCGGGGTCCAGACCCTCGACCACGGTCAGGCCGTCCTCGACGCGCTGGCCGACCGGCGGCCGCAGCGCGCCGTGGTCATCGGCGCCGGCTACATCGGCATCGAGATGGCCGAGGCGATGCTGCTGCGCGGGCTCGAGGTCCACGTCGTCGAGCTCGCCGACCAGCCGATGTCCACCCTGGACGCGGACATGGGCGCGAAGGTCGCCGAGGCCATGGAGCAGATGGGGATCCACCTCCACCTCGGCACCGCCGTCCAGGCCCTCGAGACCGGCGCGGACGGCTGGGTCACCCGCGTCGTGACCTCGGCAGGGGTCCTCGACGCCGACCTCGCCGTGCTCGGGACGGGGACCCGGCCGAACTCCGACCTGGCACGCGAGGCCGGCATCCCGATCGGACCGTCCGGCGGGATCGTCACCGACCGGCGCATGCGGACCCCGGTCGACGGGGTCTGGGCGGCCGGTGACTGCGCGGAGACCTTCCACCGGGTGACCCAGGGGCCGGTGTCGATCGCGCTGGGCACCATCGCGAACAAGCAGGGGCGCATCGCCGGGCTCAACCTCGGGGGCAGCTACGGCTCGTTCCCCGGCGTGCTGGGGACGGCGGTCACCAAGGTCTGCGAGGTGGAGATCGCGCGCACGGGGCTCGGGGAGGAAGCGGCCAAGGCGGCAGGCTTCGCACCGGTCGCCGCCACCATCACCGGAACGACCCGGGCGCACTACTACCCGGACGCGAAGCCGATCACGGTGAAGGTCATCGCCGAGCACGGCACGGGCAAGCTGCTCGGTGCGCAGATCGTCGGTCGTGAGGGCGCCGCCAAGCGCATCGACGTGTTCGCAGCCGCGCTGTGGAACGCGATGAGCGTGGACGAGATCCTCAACATGGACCTCGCCTACGCGCCGCCCTTCTCGCCGGTGTGGGATCCGGTGCTCATCGCCGCCCGCAAGGCGGACGGCGAGGTCCGGCGGTCGGCATCATGATCCAGATCGTCCCCACCGTCCTGCTGGCTCTGCTCGTCGTCGCGGTCATGCCGATCTGGCCCTACAGCCGGGGCTGGGGGTGGCCTCCGGCCGGGATCCTCGGGATGGGGCTGGCGACGATGGTGCTGTTCTCGCTCACCATCGAGCCCTCCTGAGCGCGGGGCCCGCGCGCCCTCGCTGCGCTCAGCCAGCGGCCTTCGCGCGGGCCTTGGCCGCCTGCTTCGACTCGCGTACGCGCTGCAGGCTGTCCGCGTCGACCACGTCCGCGATCGAGCGGTACCCGGGCTGTGCGTACTCGCCCGCCGCGGCCTCCCAGCCGTCCGGGGTGACGCCGCAGCGCTTGCCGAGCAGCGCGATGAAGATGCGCGCCTTCTGGTCCCCGTAACCCGGCAGCGCGGTGAGGCGATCTTTCAGCGTCCGGCCGTCGGCCACCCCCTCCCACACGGCTGCGGCATCGCCGCCGTGGTGGTCGACCAGGTAGGTGGCGAGCGCGTGGGTACGGGTGGCCATGGAACCCGGGTAGCGGTGGATGGCCGGCTTGACCCGGAAGAGTTCCTCGAGCTCGCTTGGCTCGCGCGCGGCGACCGCGGCGGGCGTGAGCTCCTCGCCCAGACGCTCCTGCAGGCGCCAGGGGCCGAGGAAGGCCACCTCCATGGCGATCTGCTGGTCGAGCAGCATCCCGAGCAGCAGGGCGAAGGGGTTGTCGCCGAGCAGCCGATCGGCGTCGTCGTCACCGGTGAAGCGCAGCTGGTCCATCGTTCCCTCGTCGTGGTCGACCGGCGGGTCCCGGTGGTCCGGTCCGCCGCGTGCGGTTCGGTGCTCAGCCGTCCTCCGGCCGGATGACGGGACCCTCCGCCTGCGTCTCGTCGCCCTCGGTCCCCGAGCTGTCCGAGGTCGAGGCGTCCGCGACCGCGTCGTCCTCCGGCTCCGGCGGCGCGGTGCTCCAGGCGGCCGACGCCGGGTCAGCCGGGTCGACCTCGCCGTCGCGCAGTTGCTCGAGCTCGGACACGAAGCGCGCGGCGAGCGGGCCGGCGACCTCGCCGCCGGAGCCGCCGCCCTCGACGAACACCGCGAACCCGAGCCCGTCGACCGCACCGATGAACCAGGCGTGGGTCACGCCGTCACCAGCCTGCGCGGTGCCGGTCTTGCCGAGCAGTTCCACACCGTCGACCGCGGCCGGCGTGCCGGTGCCGTCGGTCACCACCCGACGCATCGCGGTGCGCAGGCGGTCCGCCGCGCCGGTCGATAGCGCCTCGGAGTCGCCCGGTCCGTCGGCGGCCAGCACGTACGGCTGGTGCCACACGCCCTCGACGACCGCCGCGGCGACCGAGGCGAGGTGGAGCGCGGAGGCCTCCACGCGACCCTGCCCGAAGCCGGCGGCAGCGAGCTCCGCGGTGTCCTGCGGGGTCGGGAAGCTGCCGCCGAAGGCGCCGAGGGGGTGCTGCGGTTCGGTGCCGAAGCCGAACCTGGCCGCGGCCTCCTCGAGCGCGTCGTTGCCGAGCTCGGCGGCCAGCGCAGCGAAGGTGGTGTTGCAGGACGCCGCCAGGGCCTCCTCCAGGGTCACCGTTCCGAGGTCGAACCCGTCGGCGTTGGGGACCTCGAGCCCTCCGACGATCGTGCGCCCGGGGCAGGACACCTCGTCGTCGAGGTCGTAGCCGGCGGCCAGCGCCGCCTCGAGCGTGATGAGCTTGAACACCGAGCCGGGCGGGTAGCGGCCCGCGCGGGCGCGGTCGAAGCCGCTCAAGGGGCGGCTCGCGGTCCCGAGCACCGCGCCATCGCTGCCGTCGACCGCCACGATCGCGGCGGGGAGCTCCACCTCGACGAGCGCGTTCTCGATGGCCCGCTGGACCGCGACGTCCAGGGTCGTCTCGACCGCAGCCGAGGGCTCGGCCTGCACCTCGGCGATGACCTCGGTGAGCTCCCCGCCGGTGAGCTCCGCGAGGCCGACCCTGACCACCTCGGAGCCGGTGAGCTGCTCGTCGAAGGCGGCCTCCAGGCCGTACTGCGGGACCTGCGTCCCGACCGGGGCGTCGATGCCTTCCTCAGCGAGCTCCTCCAGCTGCTCGGCCGAGGCCTCGGCGACCACCCCGACCAGGTGCTGGGCGAACCCGAGGTCGAGCAGCGCCCGGCGCTCGTCCTCGGGTGGGAGCCGGGGCTCCACGATGCCCGGCGTGCGACGCAGCGTCGTCCACGCGGCGTCGGCACGCGCGCTGCCGACGACGGTGACCGGGTAGAACCAGTCGTCCACCAGCTCCCCGCTCAGTTCCCGCTCCGCGGCGGCGCCGGTCCCAGGCAGCGCGCGCTCGAAGGCCGCCACGATCCGGTCCGGGTCCTCGATGCCGGCCGGGACGAAGCCGAGCCAGCGTCCGTCGTCGGCGGCGAGCGGCGTGCCGTCCGCGGCCAGGATCGGGCGCCGGGATACGTCCTCGGTGCTGAGCGCGAAGCCCCAGGTCGGCCGCAGCTCCGGGTGGATCGTGGACAGCGACCAGTCCACGCTCCACTCACCCGCCCGACGGGAGAGCACGAGCGCCGACTCCCAGCTGACCGGGGCGGGGGCCTGCGCAGGAGCGAGGGTGAGGGTCAGCGGGACCTGGGCCCGACCCTCGGTCAGCTCGGTGAGCTCGCCTGCGGTGACCTCGAAGCGCGTCGGCGCGAGGGCCTCGCTCAGCTGCTCGTGCCGGCGTGCGAAGTCCTCCGGCGGCTCGTCGGTCACCAGCTCCTGCATCGCGGTGAGGTCGCCGCGGTTCCAGGCCGCGAGGTAGTCCTCGACCACGTCTCCGGCGCCGGCAGCTACCTCCTGCTCCTCGGTCGCGTCCGGCTCGGTCGCGGCCAGGAACCACTCGTACCCAAGGTAGCCGAGGCCGAGGACCACCCCGACCCCCACCAGCAGGGCGAGCACCTCGCGCAGTCTCACGGGTCCGTGCTCCTCGACGGCGCTTGTCCGTGCCGGTGCCGGTCGGCCTGTGCGGTACCGGCGGCCAGGGCGACCGTACCGGCCCGGTGCGACGTCCTCCGGGGATCGGGCAGAGCTCAGCCGGTCGGTCGCTCCTCGTTCCCGTCGGTGGCGTCGGATCCCTCGTCCGGGGTGGGCTCGGGCGGTGCGGTGGCGCCGGGGGCCGGCGGTGGCACCGGGGCGGCCCACGTCGGTGCCGGCGGCGTCGTGGCAGGGGCCGTGCGTGGCCGACGCTTCCACCAGCGTCGCAGCAGCCACGCGAGGAGCACGACCGGTGCGAGGAGCACGAGGGTGATCGGCAGGATGGTCAGGCCGAGACGGATCGCGGCGTCCGCCAGCGAGGTCAGCGCCCGCACGGTCGCTGCGAGCGCCGAGCGAGCCGTGCCTCCCGGATCCCAGCCGGGGTCGGCGACCGGTCCCGTGGACGCGGTGGGGGACAGCTGCAGGTGGACGGTCGACATCGCGACCTGGTCGGTCAGCATCGTCCGCCGTGCCTCCGCCTGGTCGATCTGAGCCCGCACGCTGTTGATCCGCTCGAACACCGCCAGGAGGTCGTCCGCTTCGGCGCCGGACTCGCGCACCTCGGTCAGCAGGTCGCGGAGCTCCGCCTCGAAGGCCTCGAGGTTCGCCACCTCAGCCTCGAGGTCGACCAGCTGGGTGGTGACGTCGGTCTCGTCGAGGCGACGGTGGAGCACCGCGTCGGCGAGCTCGTCGAAGGCGTCGAGCACCCGGTGAGGGCTGCGGTGGGGACGCGGAAGGTGAAGCTGCCCCGCACCACCCCGTCGGCGTCGCGGGCCAGGTCGGTACCAGCGACGTAACCGCCGGCGTCCTCGACCACCTCGATGGCCGACGCCGCGGCCTCGGCGGTGTCGGTGGCACGGATGTGCATCGTGCCGGTCCGGATCACCGCGCGTTCGCGGCCCTCGGGCACGGGTCCACCGGGGGGCGGGGGAGCAGGCGCGCTGTCGCTGGCGGCGTCCTCGTCCACGGCCTGCTCGGCTTCCGAGGCGGGGGGCTCCTCGTCGGTCACCCTACCCGAGCTGCCGTCGGCGGGACGATCCCACTCCGCCGCCGACTCGGTGCTGTCGCTCCCGGCACCGCAGGCGGCCAGCAGCGCGACACCGAGCAGCAACAGCACCAGCAGCCGGGACCCCGTAAGTCGGGCCGTGCTCGTCCGGGTCGTCATCGTCCTGCCTCCTCGCCGAGTCCACCCTGCCGCACCCGCGGCGGTGCACACAGGGTCGGACGCCCGCGGTGTGCTCGGGGTTCCCGGGAGCTGCCTGAGTCCGGCCGCTGCATCCCCGTGCAGGCGTCCATGATCCGAAGTGGGTGTTCGGGACGTTCGGCCC
>JBKHDS010000038.1:0-11670 GCA_046541215.1 Nitriliruptoraceae bacterium | reverse complement strand
GTAGGTCAGCCAGTAGATGCCGAGCACCATGTCCTGGGTCGGCGAGGCGATCGGGCGACCGGTCGCCGGGGACAGGATGTTGTGCGGCGCCAGCATGAGCAGACGTGCCTCGGCCTGCGCCTCGGCGGACAGCGGCAGGTGGACCGCCATCTGGTCACCGTCGAAGTCAGCGTTGAAGGCGGTGCAGACCAGGGGGTGGAGCTGGATCGCCTTGCCCTCCACCAGGGTGGGCATGAAGGCCTGGATGCCCAGGCGGTGCAGGGTCGGGGCCCGGTTGAGCATCACGGGGTGGTCCTGGATGACCTCCTCGAGCACGTCCCAGACCTGCGCCCGCTGCCGCTCGACCATCCGCTTGGCGGACTTGATGTTCTGCGCGTAGTTGAGGTCCACCAGCCGCTTCATGACGAAGGGCTTGAACAGCTCCAGGGCCATGAGCTTCGGCAGCCCGCACTGGTGCATGCGCAGCTGCGGCCCGACCACGATGACCGAGCGGCCCGAGTAGTCGACCCGCTTGCCGAGCAGGTTCTGACGGAAGCGGCCCTGCTTGCCCTTGAGCATGTCGGACAGCGACTTCAACGGCCGGTTCCCCGGCCCGGTGACCGGACGCCCGCGGCGGCCGTTGTCGAACAGCGCGTCGACGGCCTCCTGCAGCATCCGCTTCTCGTTGTTGACGATGATCTCCGGCGCCCCGAGGTCGAGCAGGCGCTTGAGGCGGTTGTTGCGGTTGATGACCCGGCGGTAGAGGTCGTTGAGGTCGGAGGTCGCGAACCGGCCACCGTCGAGCTGGACCATCGGACGCAGGTCCGGTGGGATGACCGGGATGGCCTCGAGCACCATCGCCCCGGGCCGGTTGTTGGTGGTGCGCAGCGCCTCGACGACCTTGAGCCGCTTCGTGGCGCGCTGCTTCTTCTGGCCCTTGGCGTCGGTGATCGCGGTGCGCAGCTCCGCGGACTCGGCCTCGAGGTCGAGCCCGTCGAGCAGGTCCCGCACGGCCTCGGCGCCCATGCCGCCCTGGAAGTACTCACCGAAGCGGTCGCGCATGTCGCGGTAGACCAGCTCCTCCTGGACGAGCTGCTTGGGGCTGAGCTTCTTGAAGGTCGCCAGCACCTTGTCGAGGTGCTCGAGCTCGTTCGTCGCGCGCACCGAGACGGTCTTGAGCTGCTTCTCGATGTCCTTGCGCTCCTTGCGGACCACCTCCGGCTTCGCGCCCTCGGCCTCGAGCTCGGCGAGGGTGGCCTCGAGCTGGGCGAGCAGCTCCTGCCGGTCGACCTCGAGCTGGGCGGCGATCTCCTGCTTCTCCGCCTCGATCTCCTGCTCGAGCTCCGGCAGGGCGTTGTGCCGGCCGTCCTCGTCCACCGAGGTGATGACGTAGGCGGCGAAGTAGATGACCTTCTCGAGGTCCTTCGGCGACATGTCGAGCAGGTAGCCGAGCCGCGACGGCACGCCCTTGAGGTACCAGATGTGGGTGACGGGGGCGGCCAGCTCGATGTGGCCCATGCGCTCACGCCGGACCTTGGCACGGGTCACCTCGACGCCGCACCGCTCGCAGATGATCCCCTTGAAGCGCACCCGCTTGTACTTGCCGCAGTAGCACTCCCAGTCCCGGGTGGGACCGAAGATCTTCTCGCAGAACAGGCCGTCCTTCTCCGGCTTGAGCGTGCGGTAGTTGATGGTCTCGGGCTTCTTGACCTCGCCGTTGGACCACATGCGGATCTGGTACGCCTCCGCGAGCGTGATCTTCAGCTGATCGAAGTGGTTCACGTCCAGCATGTGCTGACGTCCTCCCTACCTCATCGTCCCGCCCGGCTTCTCACCGGCCCTGCGGGCTGCGACCTCACCGGCCGCGCTACGTGTGTCTCGCCATCCATCCAGCCCCACCGACCACCTCGGTGGCCGGCTGCGACGGGGAGCTGCTTGCTGACGGTTGCCGTGAGGGGCGACTATCCCTTCGGAGCCCCGTCGGGAACCGTCAGCAAGCAGCGGGCCCCAGCGGTCCGAAGGCGACTAGCCGTCCACCGCCGGACGCTCCGGCCGCGACAGGTCGATGCCAAGCGCCTCGGCCGCGCGGAACGCATCGTCCTCGGACTCGCGCAGCTCGATCTGCTCACCACCGGTCCCCAGCACCTCGACGTTGAGGCTGAGCGCCTGCATCTCCTTGACGAGCACCTTGAACGACTCCGGGATCCCCGGCTCGGGGATGTTGTCGCCCTTGACGATCGCTTCGTACACCTTGACCCGACCGAGCGTGTCGTCGGACTTGATGGTCAACAGCTCCTGGAGGGCGTAGGCGGCGCCGTAGGCTTCCAGCGCCCACACCTCCATCTCGCCGAACCGCTGGCCACCGAACTGCGCCTTCCCGCCCAGCGGCTGCTGGGTGATCATCGAGTACGGCCCGGTGGAGCGGGCGTGGATCTTGTCGTCGACGAGGTGGTGGAGCTTCAGGATGTACATGTAGCCCACGGTCACCTTGGCATCGAGCGGCTGCCCGGTGCGGCCGTCGAACAGGGTGGCCTTCCCGTCGGGGCCGACGAGGCGGATGCCCTCGTCGGTGGTCCGGGAGTTCTCGAGCAGGTCGACGAGCTCACGCTCGCTCGCGCCGTCGAAGACCGGCGTGGCGAAGCGGACCGGTCCCTCCATGTCGGCGTGCTCGTCGGTCCAGCCGATCTCACGGAACCACTCGGGTGTGGTCTCGAAGTGCCAGCCGTTGGCCGCCGCCCACCCGAGGTGGGTCTCCAGCACCTGGCCGACGTTCATCCGGCTCGGCACACCGAGCGGGTTGAGCACGATGTCCAGGGGGGTGCCGTCCTCGAGGAACGGCATGTCCTCCACGGGCAGGATCTTGGAGATGACGCCCTTGTTGCCGTGACGACCGGCGAGCTTGTCGCCCTCGGAGATCTTCGACTTCTTCGCGATGTAGATGCGCACCATGTCGTTGACGCCCGGCGACAGCTCGTCACCGTCGGCCCGGCTGAAGCGCTGGACGCCGATGACGATGCCGCGGTCACCGTGCGGGACCTTCAGCGAGGTATCACGCACCTCGCGGGCCTTCTCACCGAAGATCGCCCGCAGCAGGCGCTCCTCAGGGGTCAGCTCGGTCTCCCCCTTCGGGGTGACCTTGCCGACGAGGATGTCGCCTGGCTGGACCTCCGCACCGATGCGGATGATCCCCTCCTCGTCGAGGTTGGCGAGCACCTCCTCGGAGACGTTGGGGATGTCGCGGGTGATCTCCTCGGGCCCGAGCTTGGTCTCGCGTGCGTCGACCTCGAGCTTCTCGATGTGGATCGAGGTGAGCACGTCCTCGCGGACGAGCCGCTCGGAGAGGATGATCGCGTCCTCGAAGTTGAACCCCTCCCAGGACATGAACCCGACGAGCAGGTTGCGGCCGAGCGCGAGCTCGCCGTCGTGGGTGGAAGGCCCGTCGGCGATGGGGTCGCCGACCTCGAGGCGGTCGCCCTCGGTGACCAGGGGGCGCTGGTTGATGCAGCTGCCCTGGTTCGAGCGCTGGAACTTCGTGAGGAAGTACCGGTCGATCTCGTCGTCGTCGGTGCGCACGACCACGTGGTCGGCCGCCACCTCGACGACCACCCCGCCGTTGCGGGCGGTGATCACGTCACCGGCGTCGCGCGCCGCCTTGGCCTCGATGCCGGTGCCGATGTAGGGCGAGTCGGCACGCAGCAGCGGCACGGCCTGCCGCTGCATGTTCGCACCCATCAGGGCCCGGTTCGCGTCGTCATGCTCGAGGAAGGGGATGAGCGCCGCGGAGATCGACACGGTCTGGCGCGGGGAGACGTCCATGTAGTCCACCGAGGACGGCGGGACCTCGCGGACCTCGCCGCCCTTGGCGCGGACCAGCACGAGCGGGTTCTCGAACTCCCCCGTCGCCGCGTCCACCGGCGCGTTCGCCTGCGCGACGACGTAGCGGTCCTCCTCGTCGGCGGTGAGGTACTCGAACTCCTCGGTGACCTTGCCGTCGACGACCCTGCGGTAGGGGGTCTCCACGAACCCGTACTCGTTGATCCGCGCGTAGGTCGCGAGCGAGCCGATCAGGCCGATGTTCGGCCCCTCCGGCGTCTCGATCGGGCACATCCGGCCGTAGTGGGACGGGTGGACGTCGCGCACCTCGAAGCCGGCACGCTCACGCGAGAGCCCACCCGGGCCGAGCGCGGAGAGGCGTCGTTTGTGGGTCAACCCGGCGAGCGGGTTGGTCTGGTCCATGAACTGCGACAGCTGCGAGGTCCCGAAGAACTCGCGGATGGCAGAGACCACCGGGCGGATGTTGATGAGGGTCTGCGGGGTGATCGCCTCGAGGTCCTGGGTGGTCATGCGCTCGCGCACGACCCGCTCCATGCGGGACAGCCCGATCCGGACCTGGTTCTGGATGAGCTCACCCACCGACCGCAGGCGGCGGTTGCCGAAGTGGTCGATGTCGTCGGTGTCGTAGCCCTCCTCGCCGGCGTGGAGCTTCACGAGGTAGGACATCGTCGCGAGCACGTCCTCGGCGGTCAGCACGTGCTGGTCCCGCCGGCCGAAGCCGAGCGCGTCGAACTCGTCGGTGAGCTTGCCGTGCTTGACGTGGCCCTGGCCGTCGTCCTCGAGCCCGGAGATCTTGTACCGACCGACGCGGGCGAGGTCGTACTTCTTGCCCGCGAAGAACATCCCGAGCAGGAGCTGGCCGGCCTGGTCGACGTTCGGCGGCTCACCGGGGCGCAGCTTGCGGTAGATCTCCTCGAGCGCCTGGGCCGGGGTACGGCCGGTGTTGTCCTTCTCCAGGGTGAGCGCGATCGACTCGGCGCCACCGAAGAAGTCGAGGATCTCCTGGTCGTCGACCTCGGTGGTCAGGACCTCGGAGGGCGCGAGCTCGTACTGGCCGAGCTCATCGTTCCACTGGAAGGCCTTCAGCGCCCGGTAGAAGACGCTGATCGGCTGCTTGCGCTTGCGGTCGACGCGGACGGCGACGAGGTCGCGCTTGTCGACCTCGAACTCCAGCCACGCACCGCGAGCGGGGATGACCTTGCAGCCGTAGATGTCCCGGCCGGTGGTCTTGTCCACCGAGGTGTCGAAGTAGACGCCCGGTGAGCGCACCAGCTGGGAGACGACCACCCGCTCGGTGCCGTTGATGATGAAGGTGCCCTTGTCGCTCATCACGGGGAAGTCCCCCATGAAGACCGTCTGCGACTTGATCGTGCCGTCCTCCTTGTTGAGGAACTCGGCGGTCACGAACAGCGGGGCGGCGTAGGTGAGGTCCTTCTCCTTGCACTCCGCGACCGAGTACTTCGGCTCGTCGAAGCGGTGGTCGAGGAAGCTCAGCGCCATCTTGCCCTGGCTGTCCTCGATCGGGGAGATCTCGTTGAAGACCTCCCCGAGCCCCTGTTCGATGAGCCAGTTGAAGGAGTGGCTCTGGATCGCGACGAGATCCAGCTCCTCCACCGGCAGCGCCTCGTGGATCCTCGCGAAGCTCAGGCGCTTGTCGAGCTTGGCGTGCGGGTTGACGGCGGTGCCGACCAACGGGGACCTCCCCTGGAACGGATGGCGGTCTCGGCGGGATGCAGCGCTCGGGCTGCGGCCTGCGGGTGGGACGTCGAGCTCGCACGGCAGCGGACGCGGGGCGACGACCCCGTTTCACGCAGGGTGCACGACGTGGTGCGCGATCATCACCGGGTACCCCCGGCCAGCCGCGGCCCCCGAGGCGCACGTCGACACATGGCACTCCGGGCGCCCAGCGGCACGGGGAGAGCTCGGATGGCGACGACCTCGCTCGAGGGACGCGTACCGCTGGTACAAGGGCGCAGCGGGACGACGGCGGAGCACACGTGGGTCAAGAGCGTACCCACGGTGCGCGTAGCGCGTCAACCGCCCCCGGCTGGCCGGGGGCGGTCGCACGCGGCGAGCTCCTCCGGCTAGCCGGAGGAGCCGCAGCTCACTTCAGCTCGACGGAGGCGCCGGCGGCCTCGAGCTTCTCCTTGGCCTCCTCGGCGGCGTCCTTGGAGACGCCCTCGAGGACCGCCTTCGGGGCGCTCTCGACCAGCTCCTTGGCTTCCTTCAGCCCGAGGCTGGTGAGCGCACGCACCTCCTTGATGACGCCGATCTTCTTCTCGCCGGCGGAGGTGAGGACGACGTCGAACTCGGTCTTCTCCTCCTCAGCCTCGGCCTCGGCGCCGCCACCGGCGGCCGCGGCGACCGCGACCGGCGCGGCCGCGGTGACCTCGAAGGTCTCCTCGAACTTCTTGACGAGCTCGCTCAGCTCCATGAGCGTGAGCTCCTTGAACTGCTCGATGAGCTCGTCGGTGGTCAGCTTCGCCATCGTGGTTCCTCCTGGTGGCGCGCGTGCGCCGGGTGGTCGTGCGGGTCCGTCGATCGCGGGCCCGAGTCGTGCGGGACCGCGGCTTACGCCCCGGTCGTGGTCTCGTCGTCGGTGTCGGGCGCCGGCTCGTCAGCTGCCTCGGCGCTCGGCTCGTCAGCTGCAACGTCGGCTGCCTCGGCGCTCGGCTCGGCTGCAACGTCGGCCGGCTCGTCGGCCACCTCGGCAGGAGCCTCGGCCGGCGCACTCGGGGTGAAGCCCTTCGCCTCGACGCCCCCGGCGTCGATGAGCGCCTGCATGAGTCGGGCCTGCTTCTCGGTCGCGGCGACCATGAGCCGGGCCATCCCGGACAGCGCGCCCTGCATGAGGCCGGCGAGCTTGGCGAGCAGCTCCTCGCGGCTCTCGAGGTCCGCGAGCTTCAGCGCCGCCTCACCGTCGAGCACCTCGCCGTCGAGGTAGCCGCCGGTCAGGACGAGGTCGGGATGATCCTTCGCGAAGGCCTTGATCGCCTTCGCCGGCCCGACCGGGTCCTCGGCGCACAGCACCAGGCTGGTCGGTCCCTCGAGCAGATCGTCCAGCCCCTCGATCCCGGCCGCGTGCGCGGCGCGCTTGGTGAGGGTGTTCTTGACGACCTTCATCTCGGCGTTCGCCTCACGCAGCTTCGCGCGCAGCGTGGCCATCTCGCCGACCGTCAGGCCCCGGTAGTGGGTGAGCAGCGTCGCCGACGCGCCGGCGAGGTCCTGGCGGACCTCCTCGACCTTGGCGACCTTGTCCGGCCGTGCCACGTGTGACCTCCGTCGTCGTGCGGTGCCGTGACCGTCGATGGCTCCGGAACGACGACGTCCCCCTCGCGGTACCGCGCAGGGGGACGATGGGCGGCCCGGGCTCCGACGTGGAGCGGGGCGGCTCGGTCGATCCTGCGCGGGACGCGTGGTGGGAGCGGCTCGCTCCGTGATCCACGTCCTTCGGCCCCGAGGGGCATCCGGCGGTCTTCGGCTCGTTGGGTGGGGATGGTACCGGCCCGCTCACCACCTGGCGAACGGGCCGTGGGGCCGCACGCGGCGCGCACGGTCCCAGGAACGGTCGACTCAGTCCTCGTCCTCGAGCAGGGCGCGGCTCTTGCTCGGGTCCAGCAGGATCGACGGCGACATCGAGGTGGAGACCGCGACGGTGCGGATGTAGCGACCCTTGGCCGCCGACGGCCGTTGCCGGATCACCTCCTCGAGGAGCGCGGCGTAGTTCTCGACCAGCTGCTCGACCCCGAAGGAGGCCTTGCCGATCTTGACGTGCACGTTGCCGTTGCGGTCGGAGCGGTACTCGACCCGGCCGGCCTTGATCTCGCTCACGGCCTTGCCGACGTCCATGGTGACCGTCCCGGACTTCGGGTTCGGCATCAGCCCGCGCGGACCGAGCGTCTTGCCGAGCCGGCCGAGCTTGCCCATCATGTCGGGCGTCGCGATGATCGAGTCGAGCTCCTCGAGCAGCTCCCCGGCCGCCAGCCGCTCGACGAGGTCATCCGCACCGACGTGGTCGGCACCGGCTGCGGAGGCCTCCGCCGCCTTCTCGCCCTGGGCGACGACCGCGACGGTCACCTCGCTGCCCGTGCCGTGCGGCAGCGCGACAGCGCCGCGCACCATCTGGTCAGCCTTGCGCGGGTCGATCCCCAGCCTGAAGGCGCAGTCGACGGTGGCGTCGTAGCCCGCGCGGTCGATCTCCTTCAGCAGGGTGAACCCGGACTTGGGGCCGTAGAGACGGTCACGGTCGATCCGCTCCAGCGCTGCCCGGTACTTCTTGCTCCTCTTCGCCATGGTGTTCGCTCCTCGTGGTCCCAGCGACGGCGCGTGCCGTCTCCCACCTAGGACGGGGTGCTGCCTCGGGGTTGGCGCTCCCCGCGGCGGCTCGGTCAGGTGCAGCTCGCAGGTCGCGCTCAGTCGGTGACGGTGATCCCCATCGAACGCGCGGTGCCCTCGATGATCCGCATGGCACCGTCGAGGTCGATCGCGTTGAGGTCGGGCATCTTCTTCTCCGCGATCTCCTGGACCTGCGCCCGGGTCACGGAGCCGACCTTGCTGGTGTGCGGGGTCCCCGAGCCGCCCGCGACCCCCGCCGCCTTCATGAGCAGCTGGGCAGCGGGTGGGGTCTTCATGATGAAGGTGAAGGAGCGGTCCTCGTAGACCGTGATCTCCACCGGGACGATGTCGCCCTGCATCGAGGCGGTCTTGTCGTTGAACGCCTTGCAGAACTCCATGATGTTCACGGAGTGCTGACCGAGCGCCGGACCGACCGGTGGGGCAGGGTTGGCCTGACCGGCCGGGATCTGCAGCTTGATGAAGCCTGCGACCTTCTTCGCCATGGTTGGTTGTCTCCTCGCGTGGTGCTGGCGGCCGCCGCATGCGGCCTCCCACGATCGATGGGTGGTGCGACCGCCACCACCGGCGGACCGGTCGCGGCGGAGGTCGGGTGGGTCAGAGCTTGGCCACGTTGTCGAAGGGGAGCTCCAGCGGGGTCTCGCGACCGAACACGCTGACGAGCACCTTGAGCTTGGCCTGGTCGAGGTTGATCTCGGCGATCGTGCCCGTGAAGTCCGCGAAGGGACCGCCGGTGACCCGGACGGTCTCGCCGACCTCGAGGTCGATCTCCGCAGCGACCTTGCTGGGCGCCTGCTCGGCGGCCTCGTCGGCCGCCGTCTCCTCGACCACCTCGGCGGGGATCTTGAGCGTCGCGGCGACCTCCTTCAGCGGCAGGGGCACGGGCCGCGTTCCGGGCGAGCCGACGAAGCCGGTCACCGCCGGGGTGTGTCGCACGATGCCCCAGACCTCGTCGTCCATCAGCGCGCGGACGAGGACGTAGCCGGGGAGGAACTTCTTCTGCGAGACGGTCTTCTTGCCCTTCTTGTACTCGGTGACCTCCTCGGTGGGGATCACCACCTCGAGGACGCGGTCCTCGGCCTCGAGCGCCTCGACGCGGTTGGCGAGGTTGTCCTTGACCCGCTGCTCGTAGCCCGAGTAGGTGTGGACCACGTACCAGTCGCCGAGCAGGCGGGCGAGGTCCTTCTGGTCCCGGACGTCCTCGAGCGATCGGGGCCGGCGGCGGCGGGTGGGAGCGGCGTCCTCGGCGGGGTCGGCGTCGGTGTCGCTCGCGCTGGGCGCCGGTGGCTCGGTGGCCTCCTCGCTCGCGGCGAGGCCGGCCAGGCCCAACAGGTCGTCGAGGTCGTCACCGTCCCCCGCAGGCTCGTCGTCGGCGCCAGCGACGGCAGGCTCGTCGTCGGCGCCAGCGACCGCAGGCTCGTCGTCGCCCTCGCCCTCAGCGGGGGCCGGCGGGGTCTCACCGGTGGCGGGAGCCGGCGCCGGGTCGGGGGTGCCGTCGCCGGCCTCCGCGTCCTCGTCTCCAGCGGCCTGGGTGACCTCGCGGTCGTCGGCGTCCGCGTCCTCGCCCCCAGCGGCGTGCGCCACCTCGCGGTCAGCCGCGTCCGCGTCAGCAGGCGTGGCGGCCTCCACCTCGAAGGTGTCGTCCTGGTCGGTCGTGGTCTGGTCGGACACGCTTCACCCCAGGGTGTTGATGATCGCGCGGCGGAACACCTCGTCCATGCCCCACACGATCAGGACGAGCACGAAGGTCGTCACGAGCACGACGATGGTGTAGGACGTGATCTCCTTGCGGTTGGGCCACACCACCTTGCGCAACTCGCTGCGCACCTCGCGCAGGAACTGCTTCGGGGAGGTGCGCTGCTGCTCACGGCCAGCGCGGCCCTTGTCCTCGCGGTTCATCTCGACTCCCGAACGGGTGGTGCGACGGGCGGTTGCCCGTCTGGGCCGCAGACCCGGTGGATCCGGCGGCGGACGGTGGTGGGTGCTACCTCGGCGCTGCCTCCGGTGAGGCGAGCGCACGGTCGTGCCCCGTCGCTGGGACCGACCGGGTACGTCGGTGGGGGTGGGTCGGCGATGGCCGTCGGTGCGGCACGGTGGACCACCTCGCACGGGAGGAGGGACTTGAACCCCCAACCGCCGGTTTTGGAGACCGGTGCTCTGCCAGTTGAGCTACTCCCGTCCGTCCCCGGGATGCCGGGCGTGACCGCCCCTGACACGGGAACGCTGCCTCACCTGGAGGCAGCAGGGCGAGCGTACCGGTCCACTCACCGGTACGACAACCGCTCCCCGGTCCCCATCGACGTCGCGCAGCGGGAGGCAGGTCACACCCGGATGCGGCCGGTCCCGCGCAGGATCCGGTCCCCACCGTCAGCCGTACCCGTCAGCGCGACGGTGGCGACCCCGTCCTCGACCGCGGTGACCGTGCCGGTGAAGGTCGCGCTGCTCCCCAGGGGCCACGGCCGGGTGAAGCGGACCTCGAGCTCGAGGACCCGCTCCGGCCCGCCAGCGAAGGTGGTCAGCAGCCGCGAGGCGAGGCCCATCGAGTACATCCCGTGGGCGATGACCCCGCCGGTCGGGCTGATCCCAGCCGCCACCTCGGGGTCGTAGTGCAGGGGGTTCATGTCCCCGGACGCCCCGGCGTACAGCACCGAGGTGGTCAGGGTCGAGCGGGCGACCAGCTCCGGCAGCGTCGTCCCGACCTCGATCGTGGCGCTCACGGGCCCTCCTCCGTCGTCGCGGCGGGCGCCGAGCCGAGGAAGACGATGGTCGCCTCGGAGCGGACGGCGGACGCGCCATCCTCGAAGCGGCAGTCGACCTCGATGGTCAGGAACTCGTTGCTACCCCGCGCCGAGATGGCGGCGACCTTCGGGGTGCAGGTGAGGACGTCCCCCGGCCGCAGCGGGCGCGTTCCGTAGAGGTAGCGCTGCGAACCGTGCACGAGCGCGGGGTGCGCGCCGAGCTCGGGGTCGCCGAGGACCGGCGCGCCACCCTTGGTGATGGTGAAGGCGGCTGCGAAGGTGGGCGGTGCGACGCAGTCGTCCCCGTCGCTGAGGTAGCGCGGGTCGTCCTCGCCGAGCGCGATGGCGTACTCGCGGATCTTCTCCCGCGAGACCTCGTAGCGGTAGGACGGGTACACCGCCCCGACCTTGTCCCGGTTGAGCGCCATGCCGACCTCCTGCCTGGGCCGTGAGGCTCGGACCTCGTCGCGGTCGATCAGCGCGTCTCGCGGTGGAGCTGGTGGGTCCGGCACCGGTTGCAGTACTTGCGCAGTTGGATGCGCTCGCGCTGGTTGACCCGGTGCTTGGTCGTGATGTAGTTGCGCTCCTTGCACTCGGTGCAGGCGAGCGTGACCTTCGGTCGGTTCTCGTTCTTCGGCATGGTCTGGTTCCTGACTCCGGCGCACCGTGGTCGGTCACACGGAGCGGTTCTGGGTCGAACGGGTCTTGCACGCGGTACGGACGCCACAGGTGCCGCTGCATCGGATGTCGCGCTGCGGCGGTACGG
>JBKHDS010000037.1:0-11817 GCA_046541215.1 Nitriliruptoraceae bacterium | reverse complement strand
CCGCCCCGCCGACCCGGGTGCGGGCATGAACCGTGACGGGAACCGCCCGAGCCACCGCCCGGCCCACGTCCGACGGCGCAGCCGGGGCACGGTCCGGGCCCGCCCCACGGGTACCGCCCAAGCAGGATGACCGCGAGGACGAGGAGTCGAGGTGCGTTCGGTACTGGTTGCCAACCGCGGCGAGATCGCGATCCGAGCCTTCCGGGCCGCCACGGAGCTCGGCCTGCGCACGATCGCGGTGCACGCGCGCGAGGACCGCGACTCGCTGCACCGCATCAAGGCGGACGAGGCCTACGAGATCGGCGAGCCCGGCCACCCCGTGCGGGCCTACCTCGACGGTGACGCGATCGTGGCAACCGCGCTTGAGGTCGGCGCGGACGCCGTCTACCCCGGGTACGGCTTCCTGTCGGAGTCGGCGGCGTTCGCCCGAGCCGTAGCCAACGCTGGCTTGACCTTCGTTGGCCCGCCGGCCGAGGTGCTCGAGCTGACCGGATCGAAGACCCATGCCCGGGACGTCGCCGAGCGGGCCGGCATCCCCGTGCTCGCGGCCTCACCCCTGCTGACCTCGCCGGCCGAGGCGGTCGCGCACGCCGAGCGCATCGGCTACCCGGTCTTCGTCAAGGCGGCCGCCGGCGGCGGTGGGCGCGGGATGCGTCGGGTGGAGCGCCCCGAGGACCTCGCGGCTGCCGTCGAGACCGCCATGCGAGAGGCCGAGGGCGCCTTCGGCGACCCGAGCGTGTTCCTCGAACAGGCGATGACCAGGCCCCGGCACATCGAGGTGCAGATCCTCGCCGACGCTCGCGGCGAGGTGGTGCACCTCTTCGAGCGGGACTGCTCGCTCCAGCGCCGGCACCAGAAGGTGCTCGAGCTCGCGCCGGCCCCCAACCTGCCGCCCGAGCTGCGCGAGAAGCTGTGCGCCTACGCCGTCGAGTTCGCCCGCGCGGTCCACTACCGCAACGTCGGCACGGTCGAGTTCCTCGTCGAGCGGGCGACCGAGCCCGACGCCCGTGCGGTGTTCATCGAGATGAACCCCCGCATCCAGGTCGAGCACACCGTCACCGAGGAGGTGACCTCGGTGGACCTCGTCGCCTCGCAGCTGCGCATCGCCTCCGGCGCGACGCTGGCCGACCTCGGGCTCAGCCAGGACACGATCTCCACGCGCGGGTTCGCGCTCCAGGCGCGCATCACCACCGAGGACCCGGAGCAGGGCTTCCGGCCCGACACCGGCCGCATCTCCGCCTACCGCTCCCCCGGCGGAGCCGGCATCCGGCTGGACGCCGGAAGCGCCTACGTCGGCGGCGAGATCAGCCCGTTCTTCGACTCGATGCTGGTGAAGCTCACCACCCGCGGCGCGGACCTGGACACCGCGATCCGGCGGGCGCGGCGGGCGCTGGCGGAGTTCCGCGTCCGGGGGGTGCGCACGAACATGCGCTTCCTGCAGGCGATGCTGGCCGAGCCGGCGCTGCACGCCGGTGAGCTGTCCACCTCGTTCATCGACGAGCACCCGCACCTGCTCAACGCCGCCGCGGGCACCAACCGCACCCAGCGCCTTGCGACCTTCCTGGCCGAGCGGACCGTCAACCGTGAGTTCGGGCCGCCGCCCGGCAGCCCGCAGCCCGCCACCAAGCTGCCTGCCATCGACGAGACCGCCGTCCCACCGCCCGGCAGCCGCGACCGCCTGCGCGAGCTCGGCCCGGACGGGTTCGCCCGCTGGCTGCGCGAGACCGACGAGGTCCTGGTCACCGACACCACGCTGCGGGACGCGCACCAGTCGCTCTTCGCCACCCGCATGCGCACCTACGACATGCTGCAAGCGGCCCCACACCTCGCCCACGGCCTTCCCCAGCTGCTGTCGCTGGAGGCCTGGGGCGGGGCGACCTACGACGTGGCGCTGCGGTTCCTCCACGAGGACCCGTGGGCCCGGCTCGAGCAGCTCCGCGAGGCGATCCCGAACATCTGCCTCCAGATGCTGCTGCGGGGCCGCAACCTGCTCGGCTACACGGCCTACTCGGAGCGGGCGGTCCGCGCCTTCGTCGAGGAGGCGGCCGCCGCCGGCATGGACATCTTCCGCATCTTCGACGCGCTCAACGACGTCGACCAGATGCGCACCGCCATCGTCGCCACCCGCGACGCCGGCGCGCTGGCCGAGGGGACCCTGTGCTACTCCGGGGACCTGTCGAACCCCGACGAGCGCACCTTCACCCTCGACCACTACCTCGGCGTCGCCGAAGGCGTGCTGGACGCCGGCGCCCACATCCTGTGCATCAAGGACATGGCGGGGCTGCTACGTGCGCCCGCAGCACACACCCTGGTCACCGCCCTGCGCGAGCGCTTCGACGCGCCGGTGCACCTGCACACCCACGACACCGCCGGCGGGCAGCTGGCGACCTACCTCGCCGCGATCGACGCCGGCGTGGACGCGATCGACGGGGCCGCGGCGCCGATGTCGGGCATGACCTCCCAGCCGAGCCTCGCGGCGATCGTCGCCGCGACCGACGGCGGCGCGCGGCGCACGGGGCTCGAGCTGCAGAACCTGTGGGCGATGGAGCCCTACTGGGAGGCGGTGCGCAAGCTGTACGCCCCCTTCGAGTCCGGCATGAAGAGCCCCACCGGCACCGTCTACCGGCACGGCATCCCGGGCGGGCAGCTGTCCAACCTGCGCTCCCAGGCAGGCGCGCTCGGGCTCGGCGATCGGGTCGAGGAGATCGAGGAGGCCTACGCCCGCTGCGACGAGCTGCTCGGCCGCATCATCAAGGTCACGCCCACCTCCAAGGTCGTCGGTGATCTCGCGCTGTACGTCGTCTCCGCCGGCGTCGACATCGACGAGCTGGAGCGCGACCCGTCCCGATTCGACCTTCCCGACAGCGTCATCGGGTTCCTGCGGGGTGAGCTCGGCACGCCGCACGGCGGGTGGCCGGAGCCCTTCCGTACGAAGGTGCTCGAGGCCAAGGCCTCCTCCAAGCCGGTGGCCGGCCCTCCGGTGGAGGATCTGCCCGACGAGCCGGGACCCGCGCGGCGCCGGGCGCTGGATCGGCTGCAGTTCCCGGGTCCGACCAAGGACTTCGAGCACGCCCACGAGCTCTACTGGGACGTCTCGCGGCTGCCGACCGACGCCTTCTGGCACGGGCTCGGGCAGGACCACGAGGTGGAGGTGGAGCTGCGCCGCGGCACGAAGGTGTACTTCAGCCTGCAGGCCGTGGGGGAGCCGGATGAAGGCGGGTTCCGGACCGTGCTCCTGCACGTCAACGGGCAGTCCCGGCCGATCGAGATCCGCGACCACGCGATCCACAGCGAGGTCGCGAGCGTCGAGAAGGCCGACGCCGCGAACCCCGCCCACGTCGCCGCCCCCCTGAGCGGGGTGATCACCTGGGCGGTGGACGTGGACGCCGAGGTGGCGGCCGGGGACCCGGTCGCGATGATCGAGGCGATGAAGATGGAGTCGACCATCTCCGCGCCGCACGCGGGTCGCGTGGCCCGGGTCGTCACCGGCGCCGGCACGAAGGTCGAGCCGGGCGACCTCGTGTGCGAGGTCACGCCGGCTGGCTGACCGGCACGAGGGGGTGCGGCCGGGCCGGCGCGGCACACCCCCGGCTCAGGCGCCGGTGACGACCTCGACGCCGGCGCTCATCCCGAGCCGGTTCGCGCCCGCCTCGACCATCGCGAGCGCGTCCGCGAGCGTGCGGATACCCCCGGAGGCCTTCACCCCGACCTCCTCCCCCACCGTGGCCCGCAGCAGCGCCACCGCGTGGGTGGACGCCCCGCCCGACGGGTGGAACCCCGTGCTGGTCTTGACGAAGTCCGCGCCAGCCCCCACCGCGGCCTCGCACGCGGCGACGAGCTGCGCATCGGTCAGCGCCGCGGTCTCGAGGATCACCTTGAGCACGACCTCGTCGTCGATGGCGGCGCGCACGGCGTGGACATCGCGCACCACCGCCTCGGCACCCTCGTCCGCCAGCGCACCCAGGTCGATCACCATGTCGAGCTCGTCGGCGCCGTCCTCGACCGCGCGGGCCGCCTCGGCGGCCTTGATGGCCCCGTGATGCGCGCCGCTCGGGAACCCCACGACCGCGCAGGCGAGCGAGGGGTGGCCCTGCAGCAGCCGGGCGACCTGGGCCACACGGGTCGGGCTGACGCACACCGACGCGAAGCCGTGCTCGAGTGCCTCCTGGCACAGCTGCTCGACCTGGGCCGCGGTCGCCTCCGGCTTCAGCAGGGTGTGATCGATGATCGCAGCGAGCTCATGGCGCTCCACCTGAGCCTCCTCACGGGCCGCCCAGCGAGCCCTCGCCGGGACCGCCCACTGTAGGCCAGACGTCCCCGCACCGGATCAGCGACACGGCTGCGAGCCACGCCGGCGCCCGACAGGCTGGCCGCACACCGTTGGAGCGGCAGCGCCAGGACAGCCGCACACCGTCGGAGCGGCAGCGCCAGGACAGCCGCACACCGTCGGAGCGGCAGCGCCAAACCGCACCCGCCGGTCCTCCTCAGGCGGCGTCGGTGCCGCTGCGGCGTGCCGCCACGAAGGAGCGGATCCCGATGCCGAGGTAGATGGCGCACACCAGCGCGGTGAGGCTGGAGACGACCACCGCGGTCGGCCGCTCGACGTCCCCGCCGGAGAGGACCGCCGGCAGTTCGACCACGTTCATGAGCGTGCCGAGCAGGCCGAGGAGGGCGAGCACCAGGGCGGCGTGGATGGCGGTCCGGCGGCGGTCCTCGTTCCCCGCCCACAGGCCGAGTACGAGGATCGGCAGCCCGAGCACGGCCGGCAGCAGCGCCGTCACGCTGGCCGCCGAGGTGGCGGCGTACCCACCGATCCCGAGCAGGACGAGCACGACGCCGGTCACCCGGGTGAGCATCACGACGGACATGGACCTTCTCCTGGACACGACGGGACCACCGCAGCGTTCCAGGGTACGGAGTCGGAGCGCGGCCGGTTCGGTGGCCCGAACCAGCCGCTGCAGGCTCGTGAGCCGCGCGTGCCTCGCGGTGGCCGGATCGTCAGCCGGTCGCAGCCAACCCCTCAACCTCCCGTCCCTGAGGCGTCACCTCGGCGGGGTCTCCTACCCGCATGGAGCGCACCGGCACGGCCACGGTCAGTCCCGAGGCGACCGATCCGTCCTCCGGAGGCCCGCCTGACACCGGCATCCGCCCGATGCGGCCCGGGGACGAGCCCGACGTCCGGCGCCTGTTCCGTGCGACGCTGGCCCGGGGTAGCGCGGCACCAGGCGGCCTCGGCGACCTCCGCGCCTACGAGGACCTCTGCCTCGGCTGGTACCTGCGCGCCGGGACCGGGCTCGTGGTCGTGGAGCACGGTCGCATCGCCGGCTACCTGCTGGCCTGTCTGGACGAGGCCGACCACCGGCGCTGGCAGCGGCGCCACGTCGCACGGTGGGTCGCCCGGTCCCTCGCCGAGGTCGTCACCGGGCGTCGACGAGCGCAGGCGCGCCGCTTCGTGCTCCTGCGCCTGCGCGACGGGCTCGCCTCCGCACGCAGGGCGGCGCCACCCGCGCCAGCGCACGCGCACGTCAACCTCGAACCCCAGCTGCGCGGGGGGCGCACCGGCCAGCTCCTGGCTCGGCGGATGGATGCGTTGGCCGCGGCCGCCGGCCACCGGGCGTGGTACGCCGAGATGAACCGCCCGGCCGGCCGACCGCACGCGTCGCTGGCTCGACGGGGTGTCCGCGTCGTCGGCCGTGTGCCCAGCGCGACGTTCACCTGGCTCGCCGGCGGACCCATCGAGCGGATCACCCTCGTGCGCGAGGTCCGCCTGGCGCCAGTACCCGTGACCGCGACCGAGCGCGCAGGGCGATGATCCCCGCCATGCAGCCGGTGCGGACGCCGCGGTCGCAGGCCGCCACGCGCGGGGCGGGCATGCTGCGGGTGGTGATCGTCACGGAGTCGTTCCTGCCGGCCATGAACGGTGTGGCCCGGTCGGTCGTGAGCGTCGTCGATGAGCTGCGGGCTCGGGGCCACGCGGTGACGGTCATCGCACCGGCCCCCGGCCCGGACCGCTACGGCACGACCCCGGTCGTGCGGCTGCCCTCGCTGCCGCTGCCCTGGACGCCGTCCTTCCCGCTGGGCGTCCCGACGTCCCGGCTGCGGGCGACGCTGCGCGGGCTGCGGCCCGACGTCGTCCACCTCGCCTCACCGGTGCTGCTCGGTGCTCGGGCCGCGTCGGTGTGCCGGGAGCTGCCGCTGCCCACCGTCGCGGTCTACCAGACCGACCTGGCCGGGTTCGCGGGGGAGCACGGGCTCGGCGGCACCCGCGGGGTGCTGTGGCGGTGGCTGCGCGCCGTCCACAACGACTGCTCGCTGACCCTGGCCCCCTCGCGCGCGGCCATCGCGGACCTGCGGACGCACGGCATCGACCGCCTCGCGCGGTGGGGACGCGGGGTCGACCGGCACGCCTTCGCTCCCTGGCACCGCACCCGTCCGGCCACCGACCGGGTCGATCGCGTCCGGATCGGCTACGTCGGCCGGCTGGCGCAGGAGAAGCGCCTCGACCGGCTCCACCTCCTCATCGACCTACCGGGCACCGAGGTGGTCGTCGTGGGCGACGGGGACGAGCGCGCCGCGCTGCAGCGCCTGCTCCCCACCGCATCCTTCACCGGCGAGCTGCGCGGGCCGGCCCTGTCCCGGGCCTACGCCGACCTGGACGTGTTCGTCCACACGGGGGTGCACGAGACCTTCTGCCAGGCCGTGCAGGAGGCCCTGGCCTCCGGGGTCCCCGTGGTCGCCCCGGCACGCGGCGGACCGCTGGACCTGGTGCGCCATGGACGCAACGGGCTGCTGTGGGACCCCCACCGTCCGGCCTCGCTGCGGCACGCGGTCCGCCGGCTGGTGGACGACCCGCAGCTGCGCCGCCGCCAGGGGCTCGCGGCCCGCCGTGACGTCGCCGACCGGACCTGGTCCGTGCTGTGCGACGAGCTCCTCGATCACTACCGCTCGGTGCTGCCGGCGCGAGCGGGGACGACCCGGACCGCTGCGTGAAAGGAACCGCGTGCGTATCGTGCAGCTCGCCAACCTCGTACACCCGACCTCCGGGGGGATCGCGCGGGTCATCGACCGGCTCGGCGCCGGCTACCTCGCCGCTGGACACCACCGCACCGTGATCACCGCTGGCCGGGCGACACGGCTGTGGACGGGGGAGGACGGCACACAGCGGGCCACGTTGATCGGTCCGCAGGTGCCGACCAGCGGCGGGTACCGCGTCGTCGTCGACCGGGCCCGGCTGCGGCGGCTGCTGACCGCAGCCCGTCCCGACGCGATCGAGCTCTCCGACCGTCTGACCCTGACCTGGGTCGCCGGGTGGGCGCGGGAGCGGCGCATCCCGGTCACGATCATCGTGCACGAACGCCTCGAGCACGCGCTGCAGACCTTCCTGCCTGCCGGGCTCGGCGCGACGGCATCCGCCACCCGTGCCGACCGGTGGCTCGCGACGCGACCGGCCGGGCTGGTCGCCCCGAGCCGCTTCGCTGCGGCTGCGTTCAGCGACGGTCGGGCGGCGGTGGTGCCCTGGGGGGTCGACCTGACCACCTTCCACCCGGCCCGACGCCGTCGCCCGCACGACCCGGGCGGCCCGGTCCGTCTCGCGCTCGTCGGGCGGCTCTCGCGGGAGAAGCGCCCGGATCTGGCGATCGGTGCCCTCCGGGTCCTGCGCGGTCAGGGCATCGATGCCGAGCTCACGATCGTCGGTGACGGGCCCCAGCGCGAGGCGCTGCGTCGCAGCGGGTGGGACCTGCCCGTGCGGTGCATCGGACACCAGCCGACCCTCGAGGTGGCCACCGAGCTGGCCGACGCCGACGTATGCCTGGCCCCGTGCCCCGCCGAGGCCTTCGGCCTGGCCGCGCTCGAGGCGCTGGCCTGCGGCACCCCGATCGCCGCTGCACGCACCGGGGCCCTGCCCGAGCTCCTCGGCGTCGAAGCGGGCAGATCGGTCGCGACGCCTGCCGGCGCCACCGCGGGCGCGACCCCGCAGGCCCTCGCCTTCGCGGTGCACCGCGTGCTGCGCGTCCCCGAGCACACGCGTCGTGCCGCCGCGCGCGCCGCAGCCGAGACGCGCGGCTGGCCGGACGCGATCCAGGCCATGCTCGCCCACCACGAGCGGGCCACGACCTACGAGCCGGCGGTGTGAGGCTGCCGGCACCGCTGCTGCGACTGGCGGCACGCCAGCGGCAGCAGCGCAGTGCGGAGATGACGCGGACGGTCGTGGCGCTCGCCTCGCTGCTGCCGACCAGCCAGCCGCTCTCGCTCCTGCCTCGCATCGGCCGAGCGCTGGTGGTCGCGCCGCACCCCGACGACGAGACCCTCGGGTGCGGCGGGACCGTCGCGCGGCTCGCGGCCGCGGGGACCGAGGTCTCGCTCGTGCTGGTGAGCGACGGCGGGGCCACCCTCGGCGCGGCGCACCCGCGCGCCGCCACCGCCCGCGCGCGTCGCGCGGAGACCCAGCGCGCCAGCCGCCACCTCGGCATCCGCACGCTCCTGCCCCTCGCGCTGCCGGACGGGGCCGTGGGCGACCACCTCGACCTCCTCGGTGAGCGTCTCGCCGAGGTGGCGGACCGCTTCGACCCGGAGCTGCTCCTGCTGCCGTGGCCGCTGGACGGGCACCCGGACCATGGCGCGGTCGCCGCCGCGCTCGCCCGCCGACCGCTGCGTTCCTCCCCGGAGCTGTGGGGCTACGAGGTCCACACGCCGATCCTGCGCCCCGACCGCGTCGTGGACGTGTCCACGGTCATCGACCGGGTCGAGGCAGCCCTCGCCGAGCACGTGACCGCCGCGGCCGCGCTCGACCTCACGGCCGTGCGTGGGCTGGCTCGCTACCGGTCGTTGGCCTCCGCCGGCGGCGTCGGATACGCGGAGGCCTTCGTCACCCTGCGGTGGTCCGACCTGCCGGCCTGGGTCACGGCAGCTGCCCAGGTGCCGGTGGGGGCCCGAGCCGCACGCACCCGGAGCCGCTGAGTCCGGCGGGTGGGGACGGCCCGGCCGACCGCCCCCCTCCTTGTCGGCTCAGCGGGTCAGGACCCGGCCGAGGGTGTCGACCAGCAGGTCGACCTCGTCCTCGGTGATCACGAGCGGCGGGGCGAGGCGGATCGTGGACCCGTGGGTGTCCTTGGCGAGCACACCCTCCTCGAGCAGCCGCTCGCACACCTGCCGCCCGGTCAGCCCCCCGCCGACGTCCAGCCCGGCCCACAGGCCACGGACCCGGAAGCCCTCCAGCGCGCCCGCCGGCAGCGACGCCAACCCGTCGGCCAACCGAGCGCCGAGCCTGGCGGCCCGGTCCTGCCACTCGCCGGTGCCGAGCATCCGCACCACCTCGACGCCCACGGCACAGGCCAGGGGGTTGCCCCCGAAGGTCGAGCCGTGCGAGCCGGGGGTGAACACGTCCATCACCGCCCGGTCGGCGACGATCGCGGACAGGGGCACGATCCCGCCGCCGAGGGCCTTGCCGAGGATCCAGACGTCGGGGACGACCCCCTCGTGGTCGCAGGCGAAGGTCCGACCGGTCCGGCCGAGCCCCGACTGGATCTCGTCGGCGAGGAACAGCACCGCGTGCTCGTCGCACAGCGCCCGCACCCCGGCGAGGTAGCCCTCGGGCGGGATGATCACCCCGCCCTCGCCCTGGATCGGCTCGAGCAGCACGGCGCAGGTGTCCGGGCCGAGCGCCGCCGCCAGCGCGTTCAGGTCGCCGTAGGGCACGACGTCGAAGCCGGGCGTGTACGGCCCGTACCCGTCCCGGGCGTCCGGGTCGGTGGAGAAGGACACGATCGTGGTGGTGCGGCCGTGGAAGTTGCCGTCCGCGACCACGATGCGGGCCTGGCCGTCCGGGATGCCCTTGACCTGGTGCCCCCAGCGCCGCGCCGCCTTGATCGCGGTCTCCACCGCCTCGGCGCCGGTGTTCATCGGCAGCACGGCGTCCTTGCCGCCGAGCGCCGCGAGCTCGGCGGTCAGCTCGTAGAACCGGTCGTGGTCGAAGGCGCGGCTGACCAGGGTCAGGCGGTCGAGCTGGGCGTGGGCGGCCGCGACCAGCCGTGGGTGGCGGTGCCCGAAGTTGAGCGCCGAGTACCCGGCCAGGGCGTCGAGGTAGCGCCGTCCGGCCACGTCGGTGACCCACACCCCCTCCCCCTCGGCCAGCACGACCGGGAGCGGGTGGTAGTTGTGGGCCGAGTGGGCGTAGAGCGCGTCGAGGTCTCGCGCCGTCGAGGCCGCGGCTGGTGCGGTGCTGGTGGGGGGTGCCATCGTCGCTCCTACGCTCCCGGGGGTCACACGGATGACCGTTCGCGGCGACGGTAGGTCCGCCACCGCCGCGGTCAAGGGCCGAACCGCCCGATGCCGAGGTGGTGCGGAGCCGTGCCTCAGCGGTCCCGGAACCCGGACAGCCCGCCGCCCGGCGCGGCGCTCCTCACTAGGCTGGCCGGCACGGCGTGAACGGCGAGGACCGTGCTCGTGGCACTGGCGGTGGGGCCACGGCGCCGGCACCGAGGCGGAGGGGCCAGGCATGAGCGACGCACCGAGCGGCGGAGGTTGGACCTTCCTGACCAACCACTCGCACGTGTTCATCTGCCTCGCCCGCGACCCGGACCTGCGGATCCGCGACCTCGCGGCCCTGGTCGGCATCACCGAGCGCGCGGTGCAGTCCATCCTGCGCGACCTCGAGGAGGGTGGCTACGTCACCCGCCGCAAGGTCGGGCGACGCAACCGCTACGTCCTCCACCCCGACCACCCGATGCGGCACCCCGTCGAGGCCTCCCACGACGTCCAGGACCTCCTCGACGCGCTCGTCGACGTCAACGGAAGTGCTCCGGCCGGCTGACGTAGGTCTCGGACACGAGCACCACACCGGGGTGGTCCTCCAGCACCCGCCGAACCGCGGACACCAGCGCCTCGGCACGGTCCGGTGGGACCACGGTGAAGAGCCAGTGCAAGCCATCGCGGTCGTTGAACAGCAGGCGCCCGGCATGCTCCCCATGGTGTCCGAAGCCGGACACTCCGGGGACCGCGGTCCAGCCCCGCGCGCCCGAGCCGCGGAACAGGTCGCGGATGAGCGCGACCTGGTCGCCACCGACGATGACCTCGACCCGGGTCATCGCTGTCAGCCCCTCCATCGTCATCCCCTCCGCGTGGATGCCGGCACCGGCGTCCACGGCTCCCACCGCCCGCCGGGCCGCAACAGGAACCACGGCGAGCCGGGATCGTCCCGGCCGGCGAGGTGGATCCAGCCGTGCTCGATCAGGTCCCGCACACCCGGGTTGCGGTCCACGATCCGCGCGATCGTCGCCCGGGGTGCCTCGACGAGCGCGAGCAGCCGCAGCGGGTCGTGGACCGGTCGACCATCCAGCCGGGTCGACTGCAGCGGCAGCCCGGTGCACAGGTCGCCCCCGTCGCCCAGCGTCACCCCCACCCCGCCGATCGGGTTGTGCAGGAGCTTGTCACCGGCCCCGAGCCCGGCCGGGTCGACGGTGGAGAACAGGTACTGGGCGTTGATCCAGTGCGCGACCACCAGCGGTGCGGTGAGGATCGTCTCCAGGGCGGTGCCATCGGGGTCCCGGTCGGCACGGTAGGAGTGGAGGAACACCCGTCGTGCGAGGTCGTGCCCGACGGTGGAGCTGCGCGGCCCGATGAAGAAGGCGGCGTTGCCGGCCAGCCCCCACTCGGGTCGGACCTGGGCCCAGTCCGCGCCGCGCTCACGCAGCCGGGCGTCCAGGCCGGGCAGCGAGGCGGCTCGCTCGGCCGCCAGCGCGGCACCGGCGGCAGCGAGGTCCGCCTCGAGGGTCGCGAGCTCGTCGGCCAGGGCGTGCGGGACCAGGTCGCGGTCGAGGA